>JBMYYT010000262.1:0-3399 GCA_049609665.1 Flavobacteriales bacterium
TCAAGATTGTGGTAGATGCAGTAAATTCTACGGGAGGTATTTTTATTCCAGAACTATTGAAAGAGCTGGGTGTTGAAGTAATTGAATTGTATTGCGACCCAACAGGTCACTTTCCTCATAACCCTGAACCACTGGCTGAAAACCTAACAGAAATTTCAAAATTAGTAGTGGAACACAATGCTGATTTAGGAATTGTAGTTGACCCAGATGTCGATAGATTAGCTTTTGTATGCAATGACGGTTCAATGTTTGGAGAAGAATATACCTTGGTGGCTGTTGCAGATTATGTAACCAAACACACTCCAGGAAATACGGTTTCTAACCTCTCTTCTACTCGTGCATTAAGTGATGTAACAGTTAAAAACGGAGGAAATTATTTTGCTTCTGCAGTAGGAGAAGTAAATGTAGTGGACAAAATGAAAGCTGAGAATGCAGTAATTGGTGGAGAAGGAAATGGGGGTGTCATATACCCTGAAAGCCACTACGGAAGGGATGCTTTGGTAGGTGTAGGATTATTTTTGACTCATTTGGCCAAAGAAGAAATGACTTCTAAAGAACTAAGAGATTCTTACCCTAATTATGAAATGAGCAAAAACAAGATACAATTAACTCCGCAAATTGATGTGGATGATATTTTGTTGAAAATGAAAGAGAAATATAAGGATGAACGGGTAAATGACATTGATGGAGTCAAAATTGATTTTGCTAATGAATGGGTGCATTTAAGAAAATCCAATACGGAACCTATTATTAGAGTATATTCGGAAAGTGGAACAAAAGAAGGTGCAACCGCGATTGCGGAGAAAATAATCAACGATATCCACGAAATTATTAATAACTAAGAAATTCCCCAGATTTTCGGGAAGGGTTAAAGAAGTGATGATTCATTTGAATGGGTCACCCACCTCAATCCTTTCCGAAAAATCGGAACAGGCTCCACAAGGGAGGAAGCAAAAAAAATAAAAAACATGTCAATATATTTTGATAGTGCGGCTACAACGCATTTAGATCCAGAAGTAATAAAAGCAATGACCGAAGCAATGAATGAGGCCTACGGAAATCCCTCGGCTACTCATTCTTTCGGAAGAAAAGCTAAAAACAAAGTTGAAACTGCAAGAAAAGAAATTGCAGCACATTTTGGTGCTCAACCCTCAGAGATAATCTTTACATCTTGTGGAACCGAATCGGATAATATGTCAATAAGATGTGCCATTGACGATTTGGGAGTAACACGAATTATTTCCTCAGAAATTGAACACAAAGCTGTGTTAAGCACGGTTAAAATTCTGTGCAAAGACTTTGTGGATGTAGATTACGTAAAAGTAAATGAATTTGGAGAAGTTGATTTAAACCATTTAGAAGAATTATTAGAAAGCTCAGACCAAAAGACTTTAGTTAGCCTAATGCACGCTAACAATGAGATTGGTACTCTGTTGCCAATGAAAAAAGTTGGTGACTTATGTAAAACATATGATGCTTATTTTCATTCAGATACTGTTCAAACTGTAGGACATTTCCCATTGAATTTTGAAGAATTAGGTGTTCATTTTGCAGCTTGTTCAGCTCATAAAATTCATGGTCCTCAAGGTGTCGGGTTTTTATATTTGAATAAGAAAATAGGAATGAACTCGCTGTTAATTGGAGGAGGTCAAGAAAGAGGATTGAGAGCAGGAACGGAAAACTTAATAGGGATTACTGGTCTAAATAAGTCTATTGAATTGGCTTACAAAACTTTAGAAGAAGACACAGCTTATATCATGGAGCTGAGGAATTACATGAAAGGGAAACTTGTTAATCAGTTTGGAGACCAGATTCGATTTAATGGGAGTACTACAGATTATTTATACACCGTGCTTTCGGTTTCTTTTCCAAATAATGAAAGCAATGCGATGCTAACTTTTAAATTGGATATGAAAGGAATTGCCGTTTCTGGAGGAAGTGCTTGTAACTCAGGTGCTAATTTGGGGTCACATGTGATTAGAGGAATTTATGATAATGCTGAAGATTACATTCCACTAAGATTCTCTTTTAGTAAACACACTACTAAAGCTGAAATTGACACATGCATGGAAGCGTTGAAAGAAATAGTAGAAATTAACGAAACTGCTTAATGAAAGTCACATTTTTAGGTACTGGAACTTCTCAGGGAATCCCTGTAATAGCATGCGAATGTGAGGTTTGTCAATCTAAAAATGAAAAAGATAAACGGTTACGAGTTTCTGTATTAATTGAAACTGAAAATAATACTTTTGTAATCGATACCGGTCCAGATTTCAGAACTCAAATGTTAAGAGCTAACGTTCAAGACATTGATGCAATCCTATACACTCATGAACATAAGGATCACGTTGCTGGAATGGATGATGTTCGTCCTTTTTGTTTTAAACACAACAAGGAAATTGAGATTTATGGAGATAAGCGAGTTATCAATCAATTGAAACAGGAGTTTCATTATGTTTTTGATGAAAGATTTAACTACCCTGGAATTCCGAGAATTAGTGCGAATGAGATTACACTTCAACCTTTTCAAATAAATGGCGACACCATAATTCCTATTGAAGGGTTACATTACAAGCTGCCAGTTTATGGATTTAGAATCAATGACTTTACTTACATAACGGATATGAATTTTATTTCCGATTCGGAACTTGAAAAAGTAAAAGGAAGTAAGATTGTTGTGTTGAATGCTTTGCAAAAAAAAGAACATATTTCTCATTTTACACTTGAACAAGCAATTGAAGTAATTGGCAAAATTAACCCTGAGAAAGCTTATTTTACTCATATGAGCCACACAATGGGATTGCATGATGAAGTTTCAGAAGAACTGCCTCCCAATATTGAATTGGCTTGGGATGGGTTGGAAATCAAAATTTAATTAAACATGAAAAAAATCATTATTATTCTTCTTACTGCTTTATTATTAACTCATTGCGGAGTTTTCAAACCTTTTTCTCCATCTAAAAGCATCAAAATCCAATGTATTAAAAAAAATGGAGATTCAATTGATATTGAAAAAGCAAAAAAAATAGTAAAACAAAGACTCGATGGATTGAGTTATAATTATGAGATTAAGAATATAAATAAGGATAGATTTGAAGTCCTTTTAGATAATGAAGCTGATACCAGACAAGTGATTTCCCAAATAACAAGTTCTGGAAACATTGAATTTTGGGATACGTTTAAGAATATTGATGTAGGGAATGGAATTTATGAATTTGCAAATGATTATTTAAGCAATAAACTTTACCCTGGATTCAAGGATTCCGTTGATATAGCATTAAAAAACAAACAATTAGAAGAGGTCTTGAACAAAGAAAGTAACGAAGAAACAAAAACTTATTTAACTGATGAGGAGTTCGAGGAATTGACTTCCGATTCTGAAAACAAAGGATTTGAAGA
>JBMYYT010000263.1:0-3370 GCA_049609665.1 Flavobacteriales bacterium
CCCAAACCAACCAGGATTCAAAACCTTTTGAAATTAAAAAAGAAGCTATTTTCCCTTTTCGTTTAAATTCATTTTTCTCGGTACTAGATTTTTTTCTTCTTTCAATCCAGTATTTCAAAGTCTCCAAATATTCTTCTTCTTCAATTTGATCTAATCCTTTTTTAATGCAATACTCAGAGATTTTCTTGAACTTTAATTCTGATTTTATCTTGACTCTTCCCCATTTCTTTATTCTAAATTTTCCCGAAACATAGGCTTCAGCATATCGTTCTTCGTTCAAAAAATCTTCTTGCATTAAACTCAATAATACTTCATTAACCTCATTTTTATGCAAACCCAGTTTATAAAGCTTATCAACTACTTCTATATGACAGCGTTCTTGATAGGCACAGTATGTTTTTATTTTTTCAAGGGCTAATTCGGTATTCAAGAGTGGGTTATAATTTGTTAAATAAGTAATTGATATTCTGCTAACTTAATTATTATTTCTTACATTTAAATTCAAATCATCCATATAATTATATGATTCCATTTTCACCTCCAAGAATAGACCAAAAAATAATTGACGAAGTAGTTGATACATTAAAATCGGGTTGGATTACCACTGGTCCTAAAACCCTCAAATTTGAGAATAATTTGAGTGAATATTGCGGAAATCCTGCAACAGTTTGTGTGAGTGCTGCAACTCCTGGGATTCAATTGGTATTGAGTTGGCTCGGAATTGGAGAAGGTGACGAAGTAATTATTCCGTCTTACACTTATTGCGCTACTGGTAATGTGGTGATTCATAGTGGAGCAAAGTTAATCATGGTAGATGTAAATGAAAGTGATTTCAACATCAATTCTCAAAAAATAAGAGAAGTAATTACCAACAAAACAAAAGTAATAATGCCGGTGGATATTGCTGGAATGCCCTGCAATTATGACGAGATTTACTCAATAGTGAATGATCCTGAGATAAAATCAAAGTACCAACCATCAAACGACATCCAAAAACAATTGGGAAGAATTGCTGTTGTTTCGGATTCAGCTCATAGTATTGGAGCAATTTACAAAGGAAAAAGAGCAGGGAGTTTAGCCGATATTTCTATTTTTTCATTTCATGCAGTAAAAAATCTTTCTACGGCCGAGGGTGGAGCAATAGCATTAAATCTACCTCAACCCTTTGACAATGAGAAAATAAGAAAAGAATTGAAAACCATGTCTCTCCATGGGCAATCCAAAGATGCATTTAGCAAAATGCAAATTGGAGCTTGGCAATATGATGTGTTAGAATCTGGATTTAAATGTAACATGACAGATATTCAAGCCTCGATGGGACTTGTAGAACTTGCACGATACCAAGGAAATTTGGACAGAAGAAAAGAAATAATGACAGCTTACAATAATGCATTTTCGAAATATGACTGGGCAAAAACCCCTGTATTTCAAGATGAAGATAGAACAAGTTCTTTTCATCTTTATTTGTTCAGGATAAATGGAATATCAGAAACTCAACGAAATGAAATCATTCAGGAAATCTCAAAAAAAGAAGTTGCTGTGAACGTTCATTATTTGCCAGTCCCCATGCTGACAGCATTCAAAACTCAATTTGACATAAAAGACTTTCCACAGACTTACAATAATTACGAATGTGAAATTACTCTCCCAGTATATTTTAATTTAACCAACGATCAAGTAAACACGGTAATTAGCACTGTTATTGAATCAGTAGAAAAAATAATCAACTAACACCCTTCGTTATTCATCAAAAACCAAACAAATAATTATGAAAAACATACTCCTTCTTACACTTCTCTCATTATCCATTATTTCCCAAGGATTTTCTCAAACTGAGGACGTTTCTTCTTATGAAGAAAAACTCTTGAATTGGCAAAACAAAGACATAAGCGGAAGAATAATGGGAACAAACACCTACAAAGCTTACAATGAATTGTTGAATGGAAAAACACCAAAGAAAAAAATCATAGTCGCAGTTATTGATGCTGGTATTGATATAACTCATGAAGATTTAAAAGCTAATATTTGGGTAAATACGGATGAAATTCCTGATAACGGAATAGATGACGATAAAAATGGATATATAGATGATATTAATGGATGGAATTTTTTAGGAAATGCTGAAGGAGAAAATATTGATCGCGCACCACTCGAAAAAACAAGAATTTACAGAAAATTAAGAGATAAATACAGAAGTGTGGATGAAAGCGAAGTAGCCGATTCGGACAAAGCTGAATTTAAATTGTATTTGAAATTAAAAAAAGAAATAACTACTGAATTAAGAAGTGTAAACAAACAATTTGAGGGGATCAAAGGCTTACACAAAACTATTCACGGAATGTATGATAAATTATCTCGTTTATCGGGTCAAAAAATCACAACCTCAGAAGAACTAAAGAATTATGAAACACAATCTGATGAAGAAAAAAAATTAAAGAGAACAATTAATTTGTATGCCTCCTTAGGCTTATCCATTGATGAAATTGATGAATATTATGACTATCTATCAAGTCAAAAAGAGGCACATCTTAAAACCAGTTTTTTTCCTCGTTCGGATATTATTGGAGATGATGTAAATGACATTAATGACAAAAACTATGGAAATTCCAATGTAACAGGACCTGATGCGTTTCATGGTACTTTTTGTGCTGGAATTATTGGAGCAAAGCAAAACAATAAATTAGGAATAAATGGAATAGCAAACCATGTTCTGTTAATGTCATTGCGAGCTGTTCCTAATGGAGATGAATATGACAAAGATGTAGCATTAGCAATAAGATACGCTACGGATAATGGAGCTCAAGTGATCAATATGAGTTTTGGAAAAGATTATACAGCAAATAAAAAAATGGTGGATGATGCGATGTTATATGCTGAATCCAAAGGGGTATTGTTAGTTCATGCAGCAGGAAACGACAGTAAAAACATTGATACTACAAGTAACTACCCAACCGATGTATTATTAAATGGAAGTAAAGTAAACAATTTAATATGTGTTGGAGCCTCAACAATTTCAACAAAAAAGAAATTGCCTGCTGATTTCTCAAATTTTGGGAACGAAAATGTTGATCTATTTGCCCCAGGATTAGATGTCGTTTCAACTACTGTAGAAAGTGAATACGAAATTTCTCAAGGAACAAGCTTTGCTGCTCCTGTTGTAAGTGGTGTTGCTGCTTTGGTATGGAGTTATTATCCAGACTTGACCGCAGTTCAAATGAAAGAGATTCTGATTAAATCGGCAACTAAAATGGGAAAAAAGAAAGTTATTATCCCAGGAACACGTAAGAAGAAAACTCGTTTTAGAGAGTTGTGCGTGAGTGATGGTGTTGTGAATACTTACAACGCACTATTGCTTGCTGAAGAAATGAGT
>JBMYYT010000264.1:0-3351 GCA_049609665.1 Flavobacteriales bacterium
AAGTGCCATTTTCTCTTACCATGTGCCAGTTACAAGAAAATTTGCAATTAGAGTTGGTTTTCAAGCTACATACTTTCAAAAAAGCTTAGATTGGAATAAATTGACTTTTGGAGATATGATTGACCCAAGAAGAGGATTTGTTTACACAACCAATGATGTCCCAAACGGTAACGGAAAAAAATCAGGGATTGATTTTTCGGGGGGAATTTTAGGGTTTAGTAAAACTTTTTTCTTTGGATTTGCAGCTCATCACGTAACAGAGCCAGATGAATCTTTAGTATTAGGAAAAAGTCCATTACCAATGAAATTAACTGGTCATGCTGGTGCAATTATTCCTTTGACTAAAAGCAGGTACAAGAAAAGTGATGTAAACATTTCACCAAATGTTTTATACCGAAATCAAGGAACTTTCCAACAACTTAATTTAGGAGTTTATGTAAACAAAGGACCTATATGGACTGGAGTTTGGTATAGAAACGGAGATGCATTTATAGTATTATTAGGAATACAAACAGATTTAATACGATTAGGCTATAGTTATGACGTTACAACCAATCAATTAACTCTTGCGACTGCTGGCTCTCATGAAATATCATTTGCAATGAATTTCAAATGTAAACCACCTAAGAAAAAATATAGGACAATAAGTTGTCCATCATTTTAGTTATATAGAATCAAAAAGTAAGAAGAAAAAGAAAACGATATGATGACGAGAAGAAACTTTAGAAAAATACTTTTAGCGGGATGTGCTATGAGTTTATTCGCTATTTCTTGTAAGAAGAAAGAAAAATCGAACGCAACAGGATGGAATTATAATGACCCACAAAATGGAGGTTATTTAAAAGTTGACTATGTAGAACAAGAAACTGGTCCAGGATTGGTGCTGATTGAAGGTGGTACTTTTACTATGGGTAGATCTGAACAGGACGTTACCTATGATTGGGATAATACACCAAGAAGGGTTACCGTAAAAACTTTTTACATTGATGAAACTGAAGTAACCAACCAATATTGGGTTGATTACTTGCACTGGACAAGAAGGACTTACACGGATTTTCCGTTAATTTATAAGAAGGCTTTACCAGATACTTTGGTTTGGAGAAGTAAATTAGGTTACAATGAGCCACAAGTAGAATACTATTTAAGGCATCCTGCATATCAAGAATATCCAGTTGTTGGAGTAAGTTGGTTACAGGCAAACAATTATTGCTCTTGGAGAAGTGATAGAGTAAATGAAGTAATTCTTATTAGAGAAGGAATTTTACTATGGAATAATGACCAGCAAAATGAGCCATTTAATACGGATGCTTATTTGAGAGGTCAATTTAGTAATAGTGACAATCCAAAGGGTCAGCTAAAGGATCTTGACCCAAGTAATGGAGGAGGATCAAACGGTAAAAAAAGAATTAAAAAGAAAGATTTAGCCGACAGAATAGTAAGAATGGAAGACGGAATTATGCTGCCAAAGTATAGACTTCCAACAGAAGCTGAATGGGAATTTGCCGCTTATGGATTGATTGGTAACACTAATGAAGAAAGAATTACCAATAGAAGAATCTACCCATGGGACGGTCACTGGGTTAGAAATCCTGACGAGAAATTTCAGGGACAAATGCAAGCAAACTTTGTGAGAGGAAGAGGAGATTATATGGGTGTTGCAGGTAGTTTAAATGACAACGCAGATATTACAGCTCCAGTTACCGCTTATTGGCCTAATGATTATGGACTGTATAACATGGCTGGAAATGTTTCTGAATGGGTAATGGATGTATACAGACCATTATCTTCTGAAGATTATGATGAATTCAGCCCTTTTAGAGGAAATGTTTTCAAAACTAAAGTTCTTAACTCAGAAGGTGGTATTGCCGATAAATTAGATGAAGCAATGTATGAGGTAAACGGTATTAAAGAATATATTGTAGATTTTACGGCAGAAAGAAAAAGAAGAAGAGGAGGAGTAATTACAGATTCACTTGATTTCATATTACTTGCTGAACTTGACTCATTAGTATCTATCGCAAATGAAATGTACAATGATGGGAGAAGATTAGAAGCTTCAAGATATATCAGAGAAATTGTAGAAACTAACCTGCCTGATATAGGATTCAGAATACAATCTGAACCTGGTTTCGAAGATTTTCAATACGAAATTATTCCAAAAATAATAGTAGGTATCTCTGACTTTGTAATTAACGTACCTGGAAATCTTAAAGTTAGAAATGTAACTAAAGAAGAAAACCTAGACAGAAGAAACTATGAAGAATCAAACTACATTGATTATTTGGATGGTGACCTGCAATCCAGTATTTATTACAATAACGATGAAATAAAAGAAAGCATTAATGAGTTCAACCAACAAAACGGTGCTAAAAGAAACAGAACTGGGTATAATCCTGATAACTTAGTTTACCAAAACGGGAAGAATAAAAAAGGAATGCCTACATCATTAATAACAGACCAATCGAGAGTTTACAAAGGAGGTTCTTGGAAAGATAGAGCTTTCTGGATGTCTCCTGGAAACAGAAGATATTATGATGAATTTAGAGCTACCGATTACATCGGATTCAGATGTGCTATGACAAGAGTAGGAAGTCCAGTTGGGTTGAACTACAAAAGGGGAAAAAAGAAAAAGAAGAAAAAATAATTTTATTTCGTATATAACTTTACAAAGCCTTGATAGAATTCTATCAAGGCTTTTTTTATATTTAATAAATTAAATTTCTAATGAGAATAGAAGAGTTATATTCAATATTTTTAAAACACCCTGTAATATCAACAGACACAAGGAAAATTCAACCAAACTCTGTTTTTTTTTCATTGTCTGGAGATAATTTCGATGGAAATAAATTTGCAGAGGAAGCTATCGAAAAAGGAGCAAGTTATGCAATTATAAATAATCCCTATTTCAAAAAAGATGATAGATATGTTTTGGTTGATGATACATTAGAGACGCTTCAAAAATTGGCAAAACACCACAGGGACCAACTGAAAATTCCTATTATTGGAATTACCGGAAGCAATGGAAAAACTACCACAAAAGAACTAATGAAAAGTGCCTTGCAAGAAAAGTACAACACATTTGCTACCTATGGGAATTTAAACAATCATATCGGAGTTCCGCTTTCACTGCTTTCTATAACTCCCCAACATGAAATTGCAATAATAGAAATGGGAGCAAATCACCAAAAAGAAATTGAATTTTTAGCGAGTATCTGTAACCCAGATTGTGGATTAATTACAAATATTGGTAAGGCTCACTTAGAAGGTTTTGGAGGAATTGAAGGAGTTGAAAAAGGAAAAACAGAGCTTTTTCAAAACTTAAAATCAAGAAGCAAACAAATTTTTATCAAT
>JBMYYT010000265.1:0-3321 GCA_049609665.1 Flavobacteriales bacterium
GAGTAGTTGTGGTTACGATATGACAATGAGGTAATGGATTATTCAATAAACCTTTGGCGATTAATCCAGCTGGATGAGAAACATCAGCAAGCAACAAAGCCCCCACAGAATCAGCAATACTTCTCAATCTTTCATAATCCCAATCTCTGGCATAAGAAGAAGCTCCACAAATAATTAATTTAGGTTGTTCAGCTTTGGCAGTTGCCTCAACTTTATCGTAATCAATTCTTCCTGTTTCTTTTTCTACTCCGTAAAAAGAAGGTTTGTACAACTTTCCAGAAAAATTAACAGTTGAACCGTGAGTCAAATGTCCTCCGTGCGACAAATCAAAACCTAAAATCTTATCCCCAGGATTCAAGATTGCCAACATAACTGCAGCATTGGCTTGAGCTCCAGAGTGTGGTTGAACATTTGCCCAAACCGCTCCAAACAATTCTTTTAATCTATCAATTGCCAATTGCTCCACTTTATCTACCACTTCACATCCTCCATAATACCTTTTACCTGGTAATCCTTCAGCATATTTATTAGTAAGTACCGAACCCATTGCTTCCATAACTTGTTCACTCACAAAGTTTTCTGAAGCTATTAATTCGATTCCGTTAAGTTGTCTGTGTTTTTCTTCTTCAATTAAATTGAATATTGAATTGTCTCTTTCCATGGTCTCTTAATTTGGGATAAATTTAAAACAAAAAGTAGGTTTATGAAATTAAAAGAATGCATTAAAATAAAAAAAAATGAATTTCGTTTACCACTCAAACCGAAACTGTTATTTAATCCTTAACTTTGAGAGAATTAAAGGGTTAATTGCCAAACTATTATTTTTTTGCTAAAAAAAGGAGCTTCATATCTTATCTCAATTGCTTTTCTATTCTTGATTAGTTCAACATCTTATTCTCAAAAGGTAGGGTTAGTATTAAGTGGTGGAGGCGCAACTGGAATGGCTCACATTGGAGTATTGATGGCATTGGAAGAAAACGGAATTCCTATTGACTATATAACTGGAACTTCAGCAGGAGCTTTGGTGGGTGGATTATATTCCATAGGTTACACTCCTACTCAGATTATGCAAATGGCAACTTCGGAGGAGTTTTATAGCATTGCTTATGGAAGAATAGATCAGGATTACTCCTACTTTTTTAAAGAAAGACCTCAAAATGCTGGAATCGTAAATTTTAGTTTTGATCAAAAACTTAATTTAACTTCTTCGATTCCATTAAATTTTACAGACCCAACATTAATTGACTTTTTTATGATGGAACGTTTTTCTGTTCCTTCTGACTTTGTAAATAATAATTTCGATAGCTTGTTGGTCCCATTTCGATGCGTAGCCTCAGATATTGATGCAAACAAAGAAGTTATTTTTAAAAATGGGAATTTAGCACAAGCAGTTAGAGCTTCTATGACTTTTCCTTTTTACATACCACCACTCAGAGTAGATGGCAAGATAATGGTAGACGGTGGATTGTATAATAATTTTCCAGCGGATATTATGTATAAAGACTTTTTGCCCGATGTCATTATTGGAAGTTCGGTTACTCAACCTCGAAAGACTCCAAATGATTATGATATCATTTCTCAGGTAAGAAGTATGATTCAAACTAAATCTGA
Source organism: Flavobacteriales bacterium (assembly GCA_049609665.1). Lineage (GTDB taxonomy): Bacteria > Bacteroidota > Bacteroidia > Flavobacteriales_D > CAJJDF01 > CAJJDF01. The sequence goes on from JBMYYT010000265.1 coordinate 1,612, forward strand.
CTTTGATATAAAATGTGAAAATGGTTTAATTATTAATCCTCCTGTCGAAGAAATTGGAACATTTGATTTTGATGAAACCAGAAAAGCCATTCTTAAAGGTTATGAGGAAACCATAAAAAATATGGATTCTATCAAGGCAATGATAAGCTCAAGAATTGATACCAATTTGCTAAAGCAAAGAAGAGCTAATCTTCTCAAGAATGGACTGAAAAAAATAAATATATCTGAAATTAAAGTTGAAGGATTAAAAAAAAGGGAAGAACAGTATATTATTAAAGCATTAAAAGTCAAAAATGAAAAACTTACTCTTGAAAGTCTAAAACCAAGATATTTACAATTAGTAACGGATAATAAAATTGAATTTTTGTTTCCTCATTTGACTAAAAATAAAGATGATTCTACTTATACCTTAACTGTCAAAGTTAAAAAAAAGCCGGAATTTGACTTGCGTGTTGGGGGCTCATTCACTTCTAAGTCCAATAACATTGGATATTTGGGTTTAGACTACAAATATATCAATCGATACCTATCATTAACTGCTTCTTCAAATTTCTATTTTGGAAGATTCTATAATTCAATTGACATCGCACCAAGGATTGATTTTCCTTTAGATTTTCCGCTATATATTGAACCTTTTGTAACTTATAATAGATTTGATTATTATCGAAGTCTCTCTACTTTTTTTGAAGATACAAAACCCTCCTACTTGATTAAAAATGAAACTTTTTGGGGAGTCGAAGTAGGTTTGCCATTTAATAAAAAAGGGAAATTTACGGTTAATTTCAAAAACGGTTTGTTGGAAAACGATTATTACCAGACTGATCAATTTCTGTCAACAGATACCGCAGATCTTACTCAATTTTTCTTCAATAAACTTAATTTGAGATTTGAAAGAAACAGCTTAAACAATCAATATTACTCCTCAAAAGGAAGCAAATTAATATTGAATGCTGGATTTGTACAGGGAGTTGAATTGAATCGACCTGGTTCTACCTCCTTATTAACCTCAGACTCTGTAAGCAGGTTCACACACGATTGGTTTCAGTTTGGTTTTAATTACGAACAATATTTCAAATTTAATAGTAAGTACTCCGTTGGGTTTGAGCTAACAGGTGTTCATTCCACTCAAGACTTTTTTAATAATTATACTTCCAGTATTTTATCAGCTCCCCAATTCAGTCCAATACCTGAAACCAGAACCCGGTTTATTCCGAGGTTTGCAGCACATACTTATGGATCAGTAGGTATAAAAAATGTTCTTAATATCTATAAGTCATTGGATTTGAGAGTAGAAGGATATCTATTTATGCCCTATCAAAGTATTGAAGATGATAATAAGAAAGCGGTGTTCGTTCCTAATTTTGAAGCCAATAAAAACCATTATGTAGGGTCAGCAATCTTAGTGTTGAAAAGTCCTTTAGGTCCTGTTAGTTTTGCAGCCAATTATATGGATTTTAAGCCTGAAGAAAAATGGTCGTTCTTATTTAACTTTAATTTCTTGATTTTCAACCGAAAAGCATTAGATATAAATTAAGATTACTTTCTTCTAAAAATTTTAATGTAGTATTTCCCAGCGTTATATACATCAAATTCATGCTCCGGTCTTATTTCAACAAGTTCCTGTAAATAGGCTGTATCGACCTTTTCTATAGGTAATCCACCCTCATTTGGTGAAACTTTTCCATCCCAAATAAATAACTCGCCAATATT
>JBMYYT010000266.1:0-3298 GCA_049609665.1 Flavobacteriales bacterium
AAAAGAAATTGAAGATTATCAAGTAAAAGATACACATAGAGTAAACCTCATTGTGAAGTATTTTTTATATTTAGAACATTCTGTACCTAATAATAATATAGAACCTTTATTGTTGGAAGCACTTGAGATTGCTCGCATAAAAAAATATCCTTTAGGTATTGCCAGGTGCCTTAATTTATTAAGCCTTAAATATCATCAAAATTCAAAGTTGGATACTTCCATGAAAATGACTTTGGAAGCAATAGAAATTTTAGAAAAATTAGACGGTGAACCAGACGATATTTTAGATGCGTATACCAATTTGTCAACTATTTACATTACTACTCAAGAATTCAAAAAAGGGTTAGAAATTAATCTAAAAACATTAAAAATAATTGAGAGCATTGAGCCCACACTGTCTCATGCAAGAATTTATTTTTATACTGCGTTATGTTATGAAAATTTAAAAATGTACAAAGAAGCAGAAAAATATTTGTTGCAAGCAAAAGCTATTGCAACGAAATTTAATTTTCCCGGAGGAATAATTATTGCAAATGGAAGTTTAGCTGAAATGTTTAATAAATTAGAAAAATACGAGAAAGCAGTTCCATTAGTGAAAGAAACGATATTTTTTGCTGAAAATGCAGGACAGTTACCAACTTTAGCATCCAGTAAATATATTTTGGGAAGTTCTTATTTAGGGTTAAAGCAATATAATAAAGCCATCAAAAATTTCTGTGATGCGATGGAAATATCCGATCAAATTGGAAGGAAAAATCTTCATGATAAAATTTATAAAGGATTATATAATGCTTATTTAGAACAAGGGAAGTATAAGCAAGCCTTAGATAATTATATAATGGCAACTCAAATCACTGATTCGCTATTTAATTTAGAAAAAAACACCATTTTAGACGATTTAAAAACCAAATACGGAACGAATGAAATCAAAAAAGAAAAAGAATTAGCCGAAGCCAATGAGAAAATTGCTCAGCAAGAAACGGAATCATCCAACCGTCAACTACTTTTTTCACTATTTTTTTCTGTCATTGTTTTAGGATTGTTATTCTATATTTTTAATCGATTAAAACTGATTAGTAAGAAGAATAAAGAACTGGATGAAGCCTATATGCTTTTAGAAGAAAGCAAGAAATACGAATTGGCAGCTTCCAATCTCAAGGCTCTTAAATCACAAATGAATCCTCACTTTATATTTAATTCACTGAATTCAATTCAGGATTTGATTATTAAAAATGAGAAAGAAACCTCTTATGACTATATCGTCTTGTTTGCTGAATTGGTAAGAAGTTCCCTTAATAATTCCAACAATGATTTTATTCCAATTGAAGAAGAAATTGAGTTTTTGGAAGTCTATTTAAAATTAGAGAAACTAAGATTTGGAGAAGAGTTTAACTATGAAATTATTACCAACGAAGTGGACGATATTTATATTCCTTCCTTAATTATTCAGCCATTTTTAGAAAATGCTTTGCTCCATGGATTAATGCACAAAAAGGGAGACAAAAAACTAACTATTGAATTTAAACTCGACAAAGAACTAACTTGTATCATTACAGATAATGGAGTAGGGAGGAAAGAAGCAAAAAGAATAAAAGACAGACGAGGAAATTCACATGAGTCATTTGCCATGAACTCCATTAAAGAACGATTGGAGTTATTGAGTGAAAGATTCAATAATAATTATGAATTTAAAGTTGAAGATTTATTTGAATATGACATTCCAACCGGCACAAGAATTATTCTCTCCATTCCTTTTAAAGAAGAATATTACCCGGAATAACCGTTTACTAACCTAATTTATTCCTACACTAATGCGATTGTTTTTTCTAAATAGGAGCAATTAATTTCGTTTTATAATTAATCAGAAGTTTAAAAAAACAACTTCTTAAAACTATAAAACATGAAAAAAATAACACTATCAATATTTATGCTTTGTGTAATTAGCACAGGGTTAAATGCCCAAACATTAAGAGAAAAAATTGCCGCAAAAAAAGCAGCATTAGAAGCAAAAATGCAAGCAAATGTTGCTTCAAAGGGTTTGACTTTAGACCCCAATGTGAGCCAATCTGTAATAGCAGCAAAATGGGAAGATAAAGAATATACAAAGTTTGCAAGACATGGAGCTGAAGATGGAACAAGAAAATTGAAACTTACGAAAGTAGGAGGGAAAGTAACGGAAGTATGGATAGGCACGATAAAATACCTTCCAGACGAAGATGGAAAATCAGATTTTGTGAGGTATTATAAGACAACTGGAAGCGGACATTATAAAATTGCTTTCTCAGAAGAAAAGGCAATTGTATTTACAACAACTACTTCTGGGCAATATACATTGAAGTACTCCTTACAAAAAAAAGCATCTTATGAGGAGTTAAAAAGGGTAATGGCTTATATAAAAGACTCGAAAGTGAATCAAGATGCAGATTTAGCTGCTTATGCAAAAAATGCTAAAGCTAATGCAGACAAGGAATACAAGAAAAGAGAGGCAAAATGGTCAATAAAAGGAAAAAAAGTAACCAAAATTGAAGTTACAGATATCAAAGCACCGCACTCTTTTGGTTATTACAGGTCATTTTCTTACCAAATAAAAGCAACATTAGCTAATGGAAAAACTATTTCTACCAAAGACGGAGGTTTCTGGACAGATTATGAAATAACTTATGCTAATGCAGATGTTAAAAACAAAACTATTCAGCATACAAGTTTTGTAAAAGATGATAAAGTTATCATTAATATAAAATCAAAATTTGATTCTAAAATTAAAACAACTGCTGATGTGGTAATGGATTATAGCGAGACGTTAACCATGAGTAATAGTTCAAATAATTGGGGAGTTTCTGCTTTTAGCTATAGATATGAAGTAAAACAAAGAAAACATGCAGTAACAGGAAAAGATGTAATTATGATTAAGCAAATTGATTTGAGTGGTTATCAAAAGCCAATTTATATGATAATCGATGCCGACCAAAGTTTGAATGTATATGCAAACGGACACAATGGATACAAAACTGTAGGAACAGGAAACTCAACTGGGCCAGGAGCCAATGCAGGAAATGGTGGAAATATTACCATAATAAAAGATCCAAGTGTTACAAAATTCAACATTAATTACACCATGAACGGAGGAACTGGCGGAGCTGGAACTTACGGTTACAATAGGGGAAGAGATGGAAGAGATGGGAAATACAAAGAAATTGTAAGACCAGTTAATTTTTAAAATAATCAAATAATAATAAATTTCAAAGCCAAGTTTTAATCTCATTAGACTTGGCTTTTTTTCTATTAAAATAATGCCAAC
>JBMYYT010000267.1:0-3296 GCA_049609665.1 Flavobacteriales bacterium
CAACAGAACTAAAGTCTTCTGAAATTAACATTCTAACACCTGGTTTTCTGTAAGAAGATCCATCTAAATGAACTACAGAAGCCAAAACGTTTTTCAACCCTTTTTGTTGATTGAGTATGGCTTGATTAATAATTTCTTTGAGTTCGTGAATCATTTAGTAGCTGTAATAGAAAACTAAGATAGAACTTTTCAAAATTATTTGTAACTAATTTTACAAGTTTCACATTCGTAAGAATCCTTATTTATAACAATTCCGCTCACGTTGCTTTCTACTATTTTGTTAATGAAGTTATTATACGTCTGATCATTACCAATTAACTTATTTCCTTTATTTAATTTGTAGAATTCGCCTTCCCATTCTTGTTTTCCCCAACAATTTGGGCAAATTCCTTCAGGAGTTTCGTTTTTTGTTTCTGAAAATGGTCTTTTAAAAAATGCTATTAATTTCTCTATCATGGCGTTTAAGTTTTGTTTTTAAACGGAGATTAAAATCAATTCTTACAATTTTTAACTAATCACATAGTTTCACATAAACTGTGTAACCATAACCATCCAATCTTTTCGTAAATTCAAATTGATAGACAGTTTTACCATTCTTCATAATTATAATTTCAGGCTCTAATAAATGAACTAATCCAGTGTGAGTAAATCCATTAAAATCTGATTTCATTTTTATTTCATAAGATTCCGCTAATATTTTGTCCTTTTCAAGCTTGATACTTGGAACTTGAATAATTAGTTGTAAATCATTAATGGGGTTGTTTAAAGAATCTACAATGTAAAAACCTATACTACCTGCAGTTGTATCGAATCCCATAACCATATCAGAAACTGAATGAGAATCACAAGTTAGATTAGTATCAATTTGACCTTGAGCAATACTTGCAAACACGGAAAATAATAAACTTAAAAAAAGTGTTTTGAATAGATCTAATATTCTCATTTTTCAATTATTTATTATGAATTATACTCCTTCAAAGCAATCTCCAAACAATCCATTGCTTTATGTAAATCATTCTCATTCAACACATAAGCAATCCTAATCTCTTTAGTTCCCATACCTTTGGTAGAATAAAATCCTGCTGCTGGAGCAAACATAACTGTATTTCCTTCATGAGAGAATTCCTCTAACAACCATTGGCAAAACTTCTCAGCATTATCAACTGGTAATTGAGCTATGGCATAAAAAGCTCCTTTTGGTTTTGGGCAAATTACACCCTCCATTTTATTTAATCTTTCTACCACAATATCTCTTCTTTTTTGATACTCTACTTGAACTTCATCAAAATAAGATTGTGGTGTATCCAATGCAGCTTCACCTGCAATCTGTCCTAACGTTGGGGGACTTAATCTGGCTTGACCAAATTTTAAAGCATTTGCAATTAACGATTTATTCTTTGTAACAATCGCTCCAATTCTTGCTCCACACATGCTATAACGCTTGGAAACTGAATCAATCATAATCACATTTTCTTCGATTCCTTCCAAATTCAACACAGAAAAAGGAGTCGAACCATAACAAAACTCACGGTACACCTCATCCGCAAACAAGAACAAATCATGCTTTTTAACTAAATCTCTTAACACTTCAAGTTCCTCTCTTGAGTAGACATATCCAGTTGGGTTAGCAGGATTACAGATAACAATTGCTTTCGTTTTATCTGTAATTAATTTTTCAAAATCTTTTGCAGGTGGTAAAGCAAATCCATCTTCTATTCTTGCGGTTACAGGAACAACATTTACTCCGCTTGCCGAAGCAAATCCATTATAATTTGCATAAAAAGGTTCAGGAATAATTACCTCATCTCCAGGATTTAAGCAGACTTGCATTCCAAATAATAAAGCTTCGGATCCTCCAGTAGTAATCATTATATGTTCTGGAGAAACTGGAATATCATTCTTGGTATAATAAGCTGCCAATTTGTTTCTATACGACTCATAACCCGCAGAATGACTATATTCAATCACAGTTCTGTCAATGTTTTTGATTGTTTCAATTACAACTTCAGGAGTTTTGATGTCTGGTTGACCAATATTCAAGTGAAATACATTAGTACCTCTTTTTTTTGCTCCTTCTGCAAATGGAACTAATTTACGAATTGGAGATTCAGGCATTTGAATCGCTTTGTCAGAAATTTGTGGCATAACTCTTATTTTAGTGATGCAAACTTAATGAAATTGAAATTCAAATAGAAAAAATTGCATTTGAAAAATTCAAAGCTATTTAAAGTTAATTTTTTGTTATAAAAATGGTGTTTGGCACGATTATTAGTGTTAGATGTTTTATAAAAAAATATAAACTAAAATAATCACTATGAAAAACACAAACATCTTAACAATTATTGGTGCAATAGCAATTTGTTTTGCCTTATTTGCTTTCAACAAATCGAATAATGCACCGCAAGAAACAAAACAGTATGAATTTACTTCTTTTACTGTTGTTGAATCCATTATCCCAGGAGGACTTGGAAGATCAAGAATGATAAACTCTTTAGAAACAAGAGACTACAAAGAACTAACAAAAGTAAAAACATCAACCGACAGAGGAAGAAATAAATCTAAAAGGAGCGATATAAGAGTTTTTGACTATGAAGAAACTAAATTATTGAACTTCTACAACTTGGTTGGAATTAGATTTCAGAATATTGCTGCAAACGATGCAATTATCAATGACAAAGTAACTACGATGTTGAATGAAGGTTGGGAAATTGTAAATATCGTTTCAGGAGTAGAATCAGATGGTGGAGACAAAGATGGAAATGGAATTTTTATTTCTCGTTTTTATTTCAAAAGAAGCAAGTAATATAAGTTAACACAATATTGAAAAGGATTGAATACTATTATTCAATCCTTTTTTTTTGAATATTAGTCAAATCTCAAGTGACGAACTGAATTCCCTTTACTCTTAAGTTCCAGTAAAGTATCAATTCCTATTTGCATATGTTTTTGAACAAAATTAGTAGTTACAGCAGTGTCACTTTTATCCGTTTTTACTCCATCTGGAGTCATCGGCTGGTCCGAGACTAACAACAAAGCTCCGCAAGGAATTTGATTTGCAAAACCCACACTAAACACCGTAGCTGTTTCCATATCAATTGCCATCGCTCTTATTTGTCTCAAATATTCTTTAAAATCATTATCGTGTTCCCACACTCTCCTATTGGTTGTATAAACAGTTCCTGTCCAATAATCTAACCCAGCCTCACGAGTTACGTGAGAAGCTGCTCTTTGTAGATTAAAACTGGGCAAGGCAGGTACTTCTGGTGGAAAATAATCATCGGATGCTCCTTCTCCTC
>JBMYYT010000268.1:0-3277 GCA_049609665.1 Flavobacteriales bacterium
TCTGCAGAATAGATTATATGTTCTACGGCAATTTCCAATATTGCATGTGTTCTTGAGAAAACATTGATAGTTTCTATATCTTTGAAATAATCTTCATAAATGTATCTATATTCATTCCAATATCTTATGTCTGTCCAAGATGAAAATAACTTGTAGTTAGTGGTGAATTTAAAAGAAACATTTGATGGAATAGAACTTTTTAAATTTTTTAATAAAACTTTCTCTTCAATTGGAAAATGTATCTTTTTTAACACGTTTTCTGGAATACTCCTATACAAAATCCATACTTTATTCGATTTTCCTTTACTGTAGATTTCAAAATAGTTTGGATTAATTGATTTTACTTCTGCTATTTTTTTATTTAAATCATATTGGTCATACCCATTGTCAATCAGGCACGATTTTAAAATGTAGGTTTTCCCTTCAATTATATTTAAATATCCTAATTCCATTTATCGTTAATATCTAAATTTTAATTTAATACTGGATGTCACATACTCAATAATTTCCACTTAAAATTAAAGGAAAAAATTAAGGTCTCTTATATTGACAGCACTCGGGGAGTTTAGAGTAAACTGATTCTTTTGCTCTATGAGATTCTGTATCGTACCCTACTCCTGCTATTTTCTCTTTCATTTCATCAATTGAAATCTTTTCTGATTCATAAGAAATGATAATCATTTTGCTAGTTTGATCCCAATCTGCATAGCTTATACCTGAAACTCCTTTAAGAGAACCTTCAATTCTTTTTTCACACATTCCACAGTTTCCGTAAACCTTAAATGTTGTGTTACTATTTTTAAAACCTTGTTTATCAAATCCATTTCCACAACCTAACAGCACTAACGATACTGTTAATGCTGTTATTACTAATTTCAATTGTGCCTTTTTCATTTGTTTTAGGTTTTATTCAGGACGAGTATACTGGCAACATCCAGGTAAATCATTATAAACAGATTCCTTTGCTCTATGGGATTCTGTATCATACCCTACTCCTGCTATCTTCTCTTTGATTTTATCTTCATCCATTTTTTCTGGATCATAACTAACTGTAATTATTTTGGTTTCTTTGTCCCAATCTGCTTCTCCAATTCCATCTTTACCATTTAATGATCCCTCAATTGTTTTTTCACACATTCCACAGTTTCCATATACTTTGAATTCAGCCTTAGCTAAGGAATCGTTTGTTGTTTGTGAACTTCCACAACTCATCAGCATTGATACTCCCATAAATGCTGGCATTACTAGTTTTAACATTGTTTTTTTCATTTGATTTTTGTTTTTATTGATTAATGATTATGTCCACTCATTGGACTATTATTTATTGCTTTTTTAATTGTTTCATTTTTAAAATTTTTATCAATAGTATCTTCTATTGAACCACAGGTAAGCATTTCATCTCCGAAATATGGGTTTTTAACTATCGCCTCTTTACTTATCCATGATGCTCCTTTGTCATTTCCAGCCATTGGACAATACTGAACATAATAAGTTCCCTCTTTTACACCAAATGACTTTGTAGCCTTTATAATTGAATTTGAAAGTGTATTAAAAAAAACTCTTTGCTCAGAAACATCTTTTGTTTCAGTGATTCCTTTCGTATTTACAGCAATTGATTTCATTTGCTTCATCCAAAAATTATGAGATTCCCCTGTTGCCAATTGCATATCTACCTTTTCCATACTATTGAGTAGTAATTTTGATTTTTCAGTTGCTAATTTTGAATTACTTTGAACCAAAGCATCTTTAATCAGCAAATAATCATCTAAAACTAATTTTAATTGATTTTTGAACTCGACAGGAGTTGTTGAAGTAAAATCAGGTAAACCTTGAGATTTGCTAGTTAATAAATTTCTATTCATCATGCTTGATTGATTGTTCAATTGAGCTGATGCATCAATTACGAACGCTCCATTGGTTACTACTTCATCACCATTACTTAATCCATTTAAAACTGTATAATTTGCTCCATTTGATTCTCCTAGAGTTACTTCTCTAAACTCAAATGAAGGAGTGGATAAATTGGGTAGTTTTATATAAACGACAGACCTCTCCCCTGTCCATAATACAGCTGATTTTGGAACATTAACAGACTCTTTGTTACTTTTAACATTATTAACAATCCCTTCTAAAAACATTTCAGGTTTTAGGGCTTTATTATAGTTGTTAATTGTTGCTCTAACACTTGTGGTTCGGGTTGTTGGATTAATTACTGGATCTACAAAAACTATTTTGGAAACAAAGGTTTTATTTGCTATTCCGGTGGAAGTAAAACTTATTTTATCCCCTATTTTAATGGAAGTAAGGTCATTTTCATACACATCAAAAACTGCCCACAGTTGATTCAGATTTTGAATATCAAACAAAACTTCTCCTTCATTTAGATAATCTCCTACAGAAACTTTTTTGTTCAATACCACACCAGAAAAACTTGAATAGATGTCAAAAGACTCAATAGCTTCCTTTGATTTAATGATAGATTGAATTTGTGATTCTGTAATTTTCCAAAATTTCAGTTTATTAGAAGTGGCTTCAAATAGTTTAGGGTTTGCTTCCTTTACTTTATAGGCTTCTAATAATTCTTTCTGAGCTGTTATAAGCTTCGGAGAATAGATTGATGCAATCTTCTGCCCTTTTCTAACTTCTTCACCTGTATAGCTTATAAAAAGCTTCTCTATTCTTCCGGATATATGAGAAACAATACTAGCAGAGTTTGTTTCGTCTGCTTTTATTTTACCAGATAATTTTAACCCACTTGAATTTGTTTTTCCAGAGCCAATAACGGTAGTTTGAATATTAGCAATTTTTATTGCGTCTTCTGTCATTTCAAACACTAATGGATTTGAATTGCTATTATTGGATTCTAATGGAATTAAAGTCATACCGCAAATTGGACAATCTCCCGGTTCTGTCAATCTTATTTGTGGATGCATAGAACAAGTCCATATTTCCTCAGTTTTTGATTCTGAGGGATTCTTTTCAGAGGCGGTCAAATCTTCTGAGGAATTCCCGAAAATTAACCAACCTAGAGCTAATCCTGCTACTAATATTCCGATATATATGATGTATTTTTTCATAACTTTGTTATTTACTTAATTTTAAAATTCTCATTGCACCTTGTAACACAACTATAAATACAATGATACCTACTACTAAATCAGGAATACTTGTGTTTAACCACTTAACCATTATACCTGCTATAATAACTCCAGTATTAATAATTACATCATTAGAAGTGAAAATCATGCTTGCTCTCATGTGAGCTTCCTTACTTTTT
>JBMYYT010000269.1:0-3245 GCA_049609665.1 Flavobacteriales bacterium
AAAGTAATGAATGAATTATCCAAAGAGATTCTATCGGGAAATATTGATTCTGAACAACCTATTGTGATAGATAGTTTTGAGAGTGACATTGTGTTTAGGAAGGGGTAATTCTTTTCATGGAAATAGTTAGAAGAAAAAAAGCTGCCCTTGGGCAGCTTTTTTTTAATACATTATCCAAACCTTGAAAATACTTGTTTAAAATTCCACCCGTTTCCAATTTTCATTCCGCTAATGTTGAAAGATTTATTAGTTTCATTAAATTTATATAATAACATGTCTCCATTTTCTTGTATCGCATAGATATTATTATCATTTCCAGTAAATACTTGTTTAAAATTCCATCCATTCCCGATTTTCATTCCGCTAATAATAAAGTTGTTATTATCTGGATCAAATTTATAAAGTAGCATATCCCCATTTTCTTTAATTGCAAAGATTAAGTTGTTTTCTCCAATCATGACTTGTTTAAAATTCCATCCATGCCCTATTTTTACTCCGCTCGGATTAAATGAGTTATGATTCATATTATACTTATATAAAAGCATATCTCCATTTTCTTGAATTGCAAAAATATGATTTGAATTACTTGCGAATATTTGTTTAAAATTCCATCCATGTCCAATTTTTATACCACTTGGATTAAAATTGTTAGAGACGCCTAAGTGCCTGTATAATAGCATGTCATTATTACTTTGAACAGTATAAGTATATCCTCCACCACCAATTGTAACATGTTTGAAATTATTCCATCCATGTCCAATTTTTTTACTCGTGAATTTCCAAGTTGAAGAACCACTATGTTCATATAATAAAAGGTCTCCATTTTCTTGTATCCCATAAATTAATGTTGGATTTGCAATTTCATTTTTTGGATGTAATTTAATCGTTATATTTTTTTCATCTAATTTTATATTTCTATACCTGGTTGTCAATCTGTTCTTTTTTTTTGTCCAAACTTTTACTTTGAAAGTGTAGGTTTTGTTATTTAAAAGCTCAACTCTCCCATTTTTACCGATGTCCCCCAGGTATGGATATGGAGATTTTGATTTAGTATTGCCTCCTTGCCAAATGATTTTATAGGTTTCTTCCCCATTTGTTCCTTTTGAAATGACGTCAATGTTTTCATCATCTATTTCTATTTTCATATAAACTTTATTATCCGGATGAACAATTATTTTAATTTTTCCTTGAATACTCATAATTTTTATTTTTAGTTGTTTTATATTTATTAAGGACAAGGAACAACTCCTCCATTCTGAATTAGGGTGCATACAGGAATTGAATCACCAGTGCAAAAATCTACAGCTAATCCATTTGGACAGGACCATCCATTGATATTTCCAATTTGGGTAGTTTGACCTCTCATGTCTTTTGTAGAGAAAATGGTTGCTGCATCTATTTCAGCATCTGTAGTCCAAGTTAAAATTTGAGCAAGAGTAGCGTCATAAATTTCTGCACCAAATGATGCAGGTCCAGAATTATTGTATCCTTGCATTTCAATAATATTTTTACCAGGTTGTAATTCTATTTCAAAAATATGCCAATGCGTAAAATTAAAAGTATTGTTGTTATTCATTTCTACTACCGGTGTTGGATTGCCATTTAAATAAAATCTGAATCTGTTGTCAGCTCCCATACCCACGTAAAATTTTTGTTTTTTCTTCACTTCAATACATTTTGTAAATCCGACCCATTGCCCAAATGGAATGCTTGAATTCCATATCCCAACTTTATTTAATCTTCCTGTTATTGAGGAATTTCCTTGCCATACACCTGTAAGACTTGAATAACTCGGGGTTACGATATTCCCTAATCTGTCTAACATATTGGTTCCAGTTCCGGCAGTTCTATAAGTATATAAAGATGTGTCTGTTTGATAAACATTAGCACCTCCCCAACCATAAGCTGTGCTTTGACTTCCAGTATCAGCTATGAAAGTTCTTCCATTAAAAGTAGCTGGTTGCGTGGTTGTTTTTTGACAAGATGTTCCGTTTCCTACTTTTGTCATGGTAGAGTCTCTACAAACTGTGCAATTTGCTGCAACAGTTGCTGGACTCAAATTATAATTGCAATCATCTTTTTTGCAATTTACTAATGCGATAACTCCTAGAACTATTGCAAGTGTCGATATTGGTTTAAAATTTTTCATTGTATTTTATTTTTTAAAACCGATTTAATGATTACTCATATTCTTATGAAAAAGTAACTCAGAAAGAGCAATCATTGAAATTAGGTTGTATTAATTTATTGTTTATTAAGTGTTATTATTAGTTAGGGCAAATTACTTTCATTTCTGTTCTTCTATTTATCTGATGTTCAGCTTCCGAACATTTTGAACCATTGGAGCATCTATTTAATAATTTTGTTTCTCCATATCCTTTTCCTGAAATTTTTGATCTTGATATTCCTTGCGATACCATATAATCTACTGCAGCATCTGCTCTTTGTTGAGACAAAGTCATATTATAGCTGTCACTGCCTCTTGAGTCTGTATGAGAGGAGAGTTTTACAGTAAGGGCAGGATAATCTTTCATAAATAACACTAACCTATCTAATTCCGCTTTTGCATCATTTCGCAAATTGAACTTGTCCAAATCGTACTGAATGTCATTTAAATTCAGGGCATCTCCACAATCCACCTTTTCCATACAGATTTCTAACTTTACAAAAAGTGTCGTATTTCTGTTAAAATCACTTGTGTTAATGGTCTCTACTTGAGAGAAATACTTGTCTTTTTTACCAGAAAGGGTATAAGTCTTATTTTGTTTAACATGGAAAATGTATTTTCCAGAGTTGTCAGTCATGGTGCTTTTTTGGATACCTTCGCTTTTGTTTTGTAGTTTCACTTTTACACCTCTTATTCCTTCAGTAGTATTACAAACAACCGCATTTCCTTCTAGGATAAATTCTTCGTTAGAGTAAATAACTTCTTTCTGTAAAGTTTGACTTTTTATAAACTCACTTTTAGATGCAGAACTTGGATCCAGAGCCACCTCATGTAACAAACCATCAATTGTGTAATTATCAGGTTTAATTCCCTTGAAAACTAATACTCCGTAGTTGTTTGTAGTACCCGTTGCAATTATTTCTCCTTTTAGATTTTTAACGGCTATATCCGTATTGGGTAATACTTGTTTGGTGAATTTATCTCTTGCTGTTACAGCTAGCGTATACGTTTCAGCAATCTTTGCTTCTTTCGGTTTTGTTGGGATTTTAATAGTGATTCCCGCAAAAGCTCCTAAAGA
>JBMYYT010000270.1:0-3228 GCA_049609665.1 Flavobacteriales bacterium
ACCCCGCCAGCTATAACAAAATTTTTAACTTTTTCTTTCATGATTGCTTTTTTGCATTTATTAAGTAAGGACTTTATTACTGTACTTTGAAATCCAGCAGCAATATCAGCTTTAGCTTTTTCAATAGCAGCTAAATAAGTGTTTACAGCGTCCTTATCGATAAGCGGCCCCATGTGATTATTCTCATCCAATGGATTTCCAATTTTTATTTGTTGGTAAGCAGAAGCTAATTTTTCTTTTACTGTATCATACATTGAATCATGAATAATCAATCTTCTTGTAGAAGTACATCTTTGTCCTGCGGTTCCCACAGCGCCAAAAAGAGCTCCAACGATTGTCATTTCCAAATCCGCACTTGGCGTAATGATAATTGCATTATTTCCTCCTAATTCAAGCAATGATTTTCCGAATCTTTCAGCAACTGTTGCTCCTACGATTCTTCCCATTCTTGTACTTCCTGTAGCAGAAATCAATGGAATTCTTGTGTCAGTAGTCATCATTTCACCCACTTTGTAATCTCCGTTTATCAATCCACATATTCCTTCTGGCAAGTCGTTTTCTTTTAATACTTTTGCCATTATGTTTTGGCAAGCTACTCCACACATTGGAGCTTTTTCACTTGGTTTCCAAACACATACATCTCCACAAATCCAAGCCAAAGCTGTGTTCCAAGCCCAAACAGCAACAGGAAAATTAAATGCAGAAATTATTCCTACAATTCCTATTGGATGATATTGGTCGTACATTCTGTGAAGTGGTCTTTCACTGTGCAAAGTTGCTCCATTAAGTTGTCTGGATAATCCTACTGCAAAATCACAGATATCAATCATTTCTTGAACTTCTCCATATCCTTCTTGAAGGGATTTTCCCATTTCGTAAGAAACTAATTTCCCTAAAGGTTCTTTGTATTCTCTTAATTTCTCTCCAAACTGACGCACAATTTCGCCTCTTTTTGGAGCAGGCATTATTTTCCAATCTACAAAGGCTTCTTGCCCTGCTTTTATTACTCTTTCGTAATCTTCTTTTGTAGTTGCTTTTACTTTTCCAATCAACTGACCGTCAACAGGTGAGTAGGATTCTATGATTTCTCCATTTGAGAAATTCTCTAATCCAGTAGAAGTTCCGTTATTTATTTCATTAAGACCAAGTTTGGCCAAAAAATCTAATTGTGTAGCTGTTTCCATGCGTAATTTTTGGATATTTATTAGTTTGGGACAAAGGTAAGCTATTCCTAAACTAATGTAAAACGAGAGCGTTTAAATTTCAACTGTTTTTTCAACAACAGTTATTTCTTTAACTTTTTGATTAGTTTGCAGTGGGGGAGACCAACCTCATTAAAGGATTCACCTTGTTTTTCATATCCTAAATTAAGATAAAAAGGAATTGCAGTTTCACGGGCATTACATTCCATTAACTTGTATCCATTTTCAATTGCCCACTGTTCTGAAAAATTGACAATAATCTTTCCAAGTCCTTTTCCTTGAGCAAATGGATGAACACAAACTTGTCTCATCTTTACGGTATCCTCTGATAATTTTACTAATGTCAGAGATGCAGCTGCTTGGTTTTCTTCAAAACATCCGATATGAATTTGGTCGGCTTCCATGAAAAGCTCTTCCTCCGAAAACATCAAATTCAAAGGTTCTCTTAACACTTTATCCCTTAATTGAACAAGTTTCCAATACTCTTTACTGTAGTGTTTTACAACTCTTGTTTCCATTTACTGTTGATTACTTTTAAATGTGTAATGACCAATTATTCTGTCACAATCACATTTGGGATCGCTAAAATAGGTAGTAATAGTGTACATGTTTTCCGTAGCAAAGTGATCCCCTTCTATATAAGTAACATCTCCTTTATTGGTCAATGGTTTTTTAAGCACATATTGATAATCATAATATCCTTGTTTGAGTAATATGTTTGCTTCATATTGTTTTGCAATAGCATTGTATTTCATTTTGAATTCTTCTCGAAATTCATTGTCACTCATTCCTCCAAAAACATAAAGATCTCCATCAGCTATTTTGTTGGGATAATTCAATGCAAAGTTAGTGTTGATATAGTCCGCTTCAAGGTCTTGGTTTACACCGAATTGATTTCTAATGTAGAATTTTCCATCCAAATCTTCATAGAAGAGATAAACCTTAAATCTTCTTTTCGCCTCTGGAAAAAGAAACACTGAAGACTGTCGGTTTTCCAGTGTAATTTGTTGCACTTTTTGTCCTCTAAAACGAAGGTTTCGAGTGTCTAAAAAACGGTACTCATTTCCGCCATCAAAAACATTTTCATCGTTATTGTAATCGTAACTCAATATGTTTCCTCTTACAAAAAGAGGTTTTAAATCGTAAATGGCATTATCCCATCTGTTATTTTGCTGGACTACAACTTTTAAGTCTCGATTTATATCCGGAATAATCAGTTTTTTTAAATCCAGTTCAAAGTCAATTTCTTGCTTATAGTTTCTTTCCTGAACCTTACTGGGTCTATTTACTTTTGCTCTGGTAATTATTTGATTTTCATAAACTTGAAATCTTTTTGTAAATACCGTTTTTTCGGGATCGTTATCTTTAAAAACCTTAAAGATATAGTTACCAGTCTGAATTATTTTCATGTTTTTGTTCGGAACAGAAACCTCATAATGAATAAAGTTTCTATAGGTATTGAACGAAAATTTGAAATTTTGGATAAAGTCCTGAAAAAAACCGTCAATGTATTGGGATTCAATTAAATCAGACTTTTTCCAATCGGAAGTACAATGGATAATGGTATAATAGTAATTTCCTAAATCTGAGCCGAGTTTATCGAAAGAGAAAACTAAACTTTCTTTCGGTTTCAGTTCCATTGCTGGATTACTCATTGCCCAAGCTGATTTATGAATCCAAATCGTTTTTATATCGTTATCCATGATTTCATTTTTATAAACGAAACCAGGATTTAGTTCTGGATTATCTTCAATTTCTATTACCTCTATGTCAGAATTAGTTTTTTCACCTTTATCCGAAATTGGGACAGTAGAGGTACATGTCCACATTAAAAATATCAGTAAAAGAAGACGAGAGAATTTTATCATGAGTTATTTATATAAACAAAAATAGAAAATTAATATTGCTTTATCTATCTTTGCAATGCAATTGGTTTCCGAACCTTTATAAATTTTAAGCTCGGAATTAAAAGGGAATCAGGTGAAATACCTGAACTGTTCCCGCAACTGTAAGCTCTTAAAGCTTG
>JBMYYT010000271.1:0-3197 GCA_049609665.1 Flavobacteriales bacterium
AATTCTTTCTTTTTCTCAAAAGATGAATGGAATAAGTGTGCATGGAGAAAAATTTAAACCAGAGTTTGAAAATTTTAAACATTTCAAAACCTCCAATGCGAATTGGGTTTCTGTGCAAGCTTTTTGTTTTATAAAATCGGATACTTCTGGAGTAGATTTTAATAGACAAAACTATTGGTATTCACAGACTCTTAAAGGAATTACAACCTACATTCGAAATGCAAAAAAAAACAAATTCAAAGTGTTTCTCAAACCTCATACCATTTCCCAATTTGGAAATGTATGGAGTGGTAATTTCAATTGTACCAAAGAAAAAGATTGGAAAAAATTAGAAACTACCTACTCTACTTATATATTGACTTTAGCCAAAATTGCAAAAAAAGAAAAAGTGGAAGCTATGGCAATTGGAGTTGAAATTCAAAATTTCTTTGCTAAAAGGAAATCATTCGTTTTAAAATTAATTAAGGACATCCGAAAAGTGTATAATGGTAAACTTACTTATTGTGCGAACTGGGATGAATACAATCAAGTAAAATTCTGGAAAGAACTGGATTTCATTGGAATCGATTCTTACTTTACCATTTCTAATGAAAAGACTCCATCCGTTGAAACTTGCTCCAAGAATTTAAAACCAATTAATGCCGCTCTGGCAAAATTGGCAAAAAAAGTAAATAAAAAAATCGTTTTCACAGAGTTTGGGTTTCAGAGTAGAGACTATACAGGCTATCAACCCTGGAACTGGGAAGGAAACAAAAAAAGTTTTGTAAATATGACCGCACAAGCAAATTCCTATCAAGCTGTGTTTGAAACATTCTGGAGCGAGTCATGGTTTATGGGAGGATTCTCATGGAAATGGCATTTAGATTATTCTAAATCAGGAGGATATTTTGATAATTCCTATACTCCTCAAAATAAGCCTGCTGAGAAAGTGATTAGTAATTACTATTCTATGTTTAGTTGAGTTCTCGATACAATTTTATTTCGTTATCACTCAATAAAACCACTCGAACTGACACCTATATTAATTGTCAGTTCGAGTGTTTCGATTTTTTCAATCGAAATGTATCGAGAACCGCAAAAACTACAAATTAACTCTACTAAAAATCCATTCTTCGGTCACATTGAGCGGAGTCGAAATGTAAATCATTGACAAAACTCTCGTTTTAGAATCCCCACTTTCATGAGGATGACACTGTAATATTTTTTAACTTTATGACATGACAAACATTCTCCCAGAAAAAGGAATTTCTAAAGAAGAAATATTCGCTCAGCTCAAACAAAAGAAAGAACAAGATTTCGATTGGAAATCAGGACGCATATTTTGTTCAGTCTATCCAGCAGGAAAAGAAATAGAAGCGATTGCAAAAGAAGCCTATATGATGTTTCTGACTGAAAATCCTGTGGATCCTACTCTATTCCCAAGTTTACGAGATATGGAAACCGAAGTAGTCGCTATGTGTTCTGAGGTTTTACAAGGTGGAGAAAACGCAGTTGGAACTTTGACCACAGGAGGAACAGAAAGCATTCTATTAGCCATAAAAACTGCTAAAAACAGAGCGAAAGAAATCAATCCCTCTCAAACCGAATTTGAAATCATCATCCCCTATTCCATTCATTCAGCCTTTTTCAAAGCCTGTGATTATTTTGAAGTAAAACCAGTTGTAATTCCTTTGACAACTGATTTTAAAGCAGATGCAATTGCCGTAAAAAATGCCATTACATCCAATACTATTTTAATTGCTGCTTCTGCCCCATCCTATGTCTTTGGTGTAGTAGATCCAATCAAAGAAATTGGGGAAATTGCCTTGAAAAACAACTTGCTCTTTCATATTGATGCATGTATTGGTGGAGTGGTTTTAGGATTCAATCGATTAGCTGGAATGGAAAACGTTCCAGAATTTGATTTTTCTGTTCCTGGGGTAACTTCAATTTCAATGGATTTACATAAATATGGTTATACTGCTAAAGGCTGCTCGGTGTTGATGCACAAAGACAAAACATACCGAAAACATCAATATTATGCTTGCTCAGAATGGACAGGATATACCTTAGTAAACCCAACTATGTTGAGTACAAAAACTGGCGGACCCGTTGCTGCAGCTTGGGCTGTGATGAACTTCTTGGGAAAGGAAGGTTATTGTGATATTTCTCGAAGAACGATGAAAACCACTCAACGCTTTATTGATGGGATAAACGCCATTGAAGGATTGAAAGTTGTTGGAAAACCTGAGTCTTCTTTATTTTCTTTTATCACCACCAAAGGGAATCCGTACGATTTGTTTGACGAACTGAATGAAAAAGGATGGTTTGTTCAATTCCAGCTCTCAAACGACTATTGCCCAGCTAATCTGCACCTTACTGTTTCCAAAATTCATGAAGGATTAGTGGAAGAATTTTTAATCGATTTAAAAGACTGCCATGAAAAAGTACAGAAAAAAGGATTGGTTAAAAAAGCCACTGAAAAAGTAACGATTGAAACCGTTAAGAAACTCGCCAATAACCTATCCCCTGCTAACTTTGAAAAACTCGGAAAGATGCTCGGTTTCGCAAATGGAGCGGTACCCGATAAACTTGCAATGATTAATCGAATTATGGATATACTTCCTCCTGATACAGTTAGAAACACACTAATTGATTATATGAATGATTTTTATATGTTTAAAGAAAGAGATTAAATAATATGGATATAAAATATATTTATACAATTTTCTTTATGAGCATCTTAGCACTTTCTTGTTCGAGGAAGATTGGTTCAACCCAAGCAATCCAAAAGACCCCTGAAACGTATAATTATTTTATCAGTGCAGATGAATGGAATAAAAAATCAAATATGTTTTATATTGCTACAGATTCTGCTACTCTTAGCTATGTTAGTGAAGAGTATAAATATAAAACAAGAAGAGCTCATTTAAATTCTTATTATCCATGCGTAATTGTTACCAAAAAGAATAAACTTGTTTATAGCGTTCCTGGAAAAACATTAGTGAAATCAAATCTTGATTTAATAAAAGATAGTTTAGAATTAAGAGTTAGAAAAGAAAAAAATCTTGAAAAAAAGCCACTAATTAAATTTTTAAAACATTTAAAAATGATGACTCTAAATATTTAATAATTTCTATTTCTCCATTTACATTTTTAGCTTGTATTTTAATTAAATTATTTAGAAGAAAGCCGATTGTTTATTTAAGAAGTGATGG
>JBMYYT010000272.1:0-3165 GCA_049609665.1 Flavobacteriales bacterium
ATGAGATTAAGAAGATAAATATCAATAGAGTAACGTTCAAAGAGCTGATGGCTCATCCTTATTTTTCATACAGCACCACCAAGAAAATAATAAACTTTCGTGATCAACATGGTGACTTTAGGTCTGTGGAAGAAATTTTGGAGAATAACTTGATAAAGCCTCAACATTATCGTAAAATTGCACCTTATATTTCAATAGATAAACAACCTTGAATTTATCCGATAAAATAAAAAACACAGTCCGAAATGTTCCTGATTTCCCGAAGCCAGGAATTAATTTCAAAGACATATCTCCAATTGTCGAGAATCCTGCGTTATCAAAGGAGATTGTAAAAGAATTCGCCAATCAATTAAGTGGTAAGGGAATTGATGCAATAGTTGGAGTTGAGAGCAGAGGATTTATTTACGGAATGCCATTAGCATTAGAAATGAATATTCCTTTTGTATTGGTTCGTAAAGTTGGTAAACTTCCTTTTAAAACCATCAAGTATTCTTATGAGTTGGAATATGGAAGTGCAACAGTTGAAATGCATATAGATTCGATAAAAAAAGATTGGAATGTGTTTGTGCATGATGATTTATTGGCAACTGGCGGGACTGCAATTGCAGCGGCAGAGCTTATACAACAACAAGGAGGAAAAGTGGCTGGGTTTGGTTTTTTAATTGAACTCGGATTTTTGGAAGGAGCCAAGCGATTACAAGCTTATTCGCAGAACGTTATTAATTTAGTTACTTATTAAATACAAAATTTAAAATGGATTTTAAAGAAAACGAAAATCAAAAAATGATCAGAGAAATGGTTAGAGATTTCGCTGAAAAAGAAATTCGACCCAATGTGATGAAATGGGATGAGTCTCAAGAATTTCCTGTTCCTCTTTTCAAAAAATTAGGAGAAATGGGATTGATGGGAGTTTTTGTTCCAGAGGAGTATGGAGGTTCAGGAATGAATTATCATGAGTACATTACTGTAATTGTTGAGATTGCAAAAGTTTGTGGGTCAATAGGATTATCTGTTGCTGCTCACAATTCTTTGTGTACTGGTCATATTTATTATAACGGAAGCGAGGAGCAAAAGAAAAAATATTTACCAAAATTGGCAACTGCTGAATGGATTGGAGCTTGGGGATTAACTGAAACGGGAACAGGTTCAGATGCTGGCGGAATGAATACTACCGCTGTAAAAGATGGAGATTATTGGGTGATTAATGGTTCCAAAAACTTTATTACTCACGGAAAATCTGGAGATGTAGCGGTTGTGATTGTTCGAACTGGTGAAAAAGGAGATTCGCATGGAATGAGTGCTTTTATCATCGAAAAAGGAACTGAAGGATTTTCTGCAGGGAAGAAAGAAGATAAATTGGGGATGAGAGCTTCTGAAACTACCGAATTGATTTTTAATAATTGTAGAGTTCACAAAGACCAAATGATTGGGGAAGAAGGTTCTGGGTTTATTCAAGCTATGAAGGTGTTGGATGGAGGAAGAATTTCAATTGGAGCATTGGCATTAGGAATTGCAAAAGGAGCTTATGAAGCTGCACTTCAGTATTCTAAGGAAAGAGAACAATTTGGAAAGCCAATTTCTCAACATCAAGCTATTGCATTTAAATTGGCTGATATGGCAACAAAAATCGAAGCTTCGGATTTACTATTGGCTCAAGCTGCAGACTTGAAGAATAGAGGAGAAAAATTAGTAACTGAATCAGCAATGGCAAAAATGTATGCTTCAGAAGTTGGTTGCGAAATATGCAACGATGCCGTTCAAATTTTTGGAGGATATGGATATGTAAAAGAATTTCCTGTAGAGAAATTTTATAGAGATATTAAATTATGTACGATAGGCGAAGGAACAACTCAGATACAGCAACTGGTAATCTCAAGAAATATTACCAAATAATTAATAAAAAATAGTTAAGTTATAGTTGTGAATAAAAAATGTTATTTATACATTTGCAATCCAAATTAATGAAAAAAATATGTTAGTAGTACAAGTAAAAGAAGGAGAAAACATTGAAAGAGCGCTTAAGCGTTATAAGAAGAAGTACGACAAAACTAAAGTCGTTAGGCAATTGAGAAGTAGAAAAGAATACATCAAGCCTTCTGTAGCTAACAGAAAAACAAGATTAAAAGCAGCTTATATTGAAGCTAAATACGGAGTAGAAAGTTAAATTTCACTTTCGTTTGAATATTGAAAAACCATTAGTATATTGGGCTAATGGTTTTTTTATTGCCCAAATTATAGTTTTAAGAAATTTCATTTGTTCTGATTTTTTATTTTGGTCTTTCTGTTTTAATGAAGTCTATTGCATTATTTAAGCTCTTGAAGGCTTTTTCCATACTTATCTGTGCTTTCGCATAGTCAACCAATATTTCACCATTTTTTATTTTAATTCCAATAGTGTTTTGAAGTGAATACAAATCTAATTCTTTGTCATATTGCTTTGTAGTACCTGCAATTAAAAGATCGTCTGTGATAAAACAAAAGTAACCTATAGCTTCTAACTCTTGTTTGATTGTATTTAATCTCATTTTTTTAATTTAAAATTGGTATATCAAAAATAGATGAAAAATAAAACTTTAGTTTGTTTACCCCGCTGGTGCTCGTTTGTAACGAGTACCTATTTTACCTATTCGTTTTTAACGAATATAAAATGAAAGTTTCAAATTTCTATTCGATTTAGATTCAAGATAGTATTTTATAAGTCGCGTTAGAAACGCTAAGATAAGTTTTGGCACTCGTCTAAGACGAGCGCCAGGTGAGGAGCGGTTTTTTTATTCTGGGCGA
This sequence comes from Flavobacteriales bacterium, assembly GCA_049609665.1. Classification (GTDB taxonomy): domain Bacteria; phylum Bacteroidota; class Bacteroidia; order Flavobacteriales_D; family CAJJDF01; genus CAJJDF01. The sequence continues at coordinate 2,782 of JBMYYT010000272.1, forward strand.
TATTTTTCAAAATCCCAATTTTCTCTGAAATCAAAACTTAAGAAAATAGCATCAGCATTGTTATCATGAATGATATTTTTAATTGAATCAGCCCAAGGCTTTGTGAAATTTTTATTTAACTTTCCCGCGAAACTGGCCCAAGTAATTACAAAAAGGGGTTTTCCATTAGTTTGAGAAAAATCGTTTACATTTCCGTGTAAAGATAAAATTGAATCTCCAAAAACATCACTAAATTCAATTGTATCGTACACTGTGATGTAATTTGATTCATTATAGTGTGAAATATAATCTGATATGTCATTAGTACAATCAATAGTATCTTTTGGCAGAATTAGTTTGCCATTTTTATTAAATATATAGACACTATTAATAGAATTTCCTACG
>JBMYYT010000273.1:0-3139 GCA_049609665.1 Flavobacteriales bacterium
AATTACATCTTGCTTTATAATAATCGGAACTACTTTTGTTAATTCCTTCAATGGCTTTGACATAATATTTTTCTGCCTTTTCTATGTTTCCGTTATCGTAATAAATTTGAGCCAAATTTTGATTCACCAGAGAATTCCCTATTAAATCTCCGCTTTCACTAAATTTTTGTTCAGCTATTACAAAATATTTTATTGCTGAATCTGATTTGGAATCTTGTTGATACGCATAAGCTAAATTATAAGCCACCGTTCCCATCGATCCAGTGATTTTGTGTGATTGTATTGTGGATAATGACTCGTAATACCAAAAATAGGCACTATCCATCATTCCTAAATTTTGATAAGAAATACCCATTAACATTTGCTCATGACAAACTCCCTCATAAAATCCTGTACTGTTTTGAAGAATTATCGCTTTTTGTAAGTAAGGAATTGTTCTCCTATATTCACCTTTGCCAAAATATAAATTTGCCTTTCCAGAATATGCCAATGCCTTTTTATTTGGAAAACTATCAATGAGTGGATGATTCAAGATACTATCTAACCATTTTTTTTGTAAATCAACATTGTCGTAAGAAAACATGGATACACTATTTAAATAATAGAAATTGAATAGATTAACATAACATTCCCCTTTCTTTGAAATGGAGATTGCCTCGCTAACGGTTAAATCAAATTCTTCTTTGTTTCCAGCAATCTGCAATAATTGAACTTTACCTTTGTATAAATCTGCTAAGAAACAAAGGTTTCTTTTACTCTCATACATCTTTATTGCCTTGTCGATAAGCTCAATTCCCTTTTCGGGTGGATTAGAATAATTTCCCCAGTTAACTGAAGCAATTGCTTTTAGCCTTTCATTAACTGTATGTTTTTCATTGTGAAAAACAGCAATGAGACTATCGTTGTTTTGTGCGAAAATTCTTAATGGTAAAAAGATTTCAGCCATTATCCAAAAGAAAATATTAATTTTCAAAGTAAATAAAAAGGAAGTTTTAATTTTTGACATAGTACTCAATAACAATCAGAGAAAAGTAATATATTAAAGTAAATAAATGTAAATCAAATGATTTTTTTAGAAAAATAAGGATTTAAAATTAAAAAACTCCGAAAACATAGGTTCATGAGATTTTTTTTTAAAGAAACTTAGATTACTATCTTTGTATTAAATTAAATACAATGAAAAAACTAATTCCCCTACTACTTACTTTCATTTCCATTTATTCTTTTTCTCAAAACTCCCTAAGTTTTGACGGAATAAATGATTATGTAAATTGCGGAAATCACTCTTCACTTAACATTACTGGTACAGCTATTACACTTGAGGCTTGGATTTATCCTACATCATGGAAAACTCAAGTGTGGCAAGGAAATATTATCAGTAAAGAAAGTCCTGTAGGAACTGGCTACATGCTGAGAGCCGGAGCTGGTGGAAAATTAAACATCAATGTAGGAAGTGGTGGTCCATGGAATGAACTTACCTCCTCTTCTAATGTTTTGACACTTAACACCTGGAACCATGTTGCTGGAACTTATGACGGTTCTTTTTTAAGACTATATGTGAATGGAATTCTCACAGATTCTTTGTCTAAAACTATCACTATGGCTGGTACAGCAACTCAAAATCTGTATTTAGGTGAATCGCCTGCTTATCCAGGTCGATATTTCCCTGGAAGGATTGATGAGGTAAGAATTTGGAATGTCGTGAGAACTCAATCCGAAATTCAAGCAGACATGAATAGTGAATTGTGTGTGGTTCCATCAAGTGTGAAAGCTTATTATACCTTAAATCATGGAACAGCAGGAGGAACAAATACAACGGTAACATCGGTTACGGATTATTCAGCTAATACAAATACTGGAACTCTATTTAACTTTACACTTTCAGGAACTTCTTCCAATTGGGTAGCTGGAAAAAACATAGTACCTGGAGTAATTACAGGAAGCAACAACATTTCGGCTTGTGGTTCCTATACTATGCCAGATGGAAGGGTAATTACCACAGCTGGGACTTATTACGATACTTTACCCAGTTCCACTCCTTGTGATAGTTTGGTTGCTTATATCATTACCTTTCCTCCAGCAATAATTCGAAATACTGTAAATGATTCTGGATGTGTGACTTATACAACAAGTATGGGAACGATTATAACAACTTCTGGAACTTATTATGACACGGTTTCAACTTCAGCTGGTTGCGATACTACTGTTAGATACAATATTGTAATCTCTGGTTCTGTAAATGATTCGGTTTTCAGAAATGGTGCCCGAATAGAAGCTTGGGATACTTGGGCAGATCATCAATGGGTTAGATGTGATAGTAATTTCAAACCTATAGCTGGTGCTACCAGTAAATTTTATATCGTTCCTGGTGATGGCGATTATGCAGTTATTGTGAAAAGAGGAGTTTGTATTGATACTTCAGATTGTATTAATATTAACACCGCAAGCTTAAATAAAAATATCTTTGAAAAAGTAAAAGTGTTTCCTAATCCAACTTCTTCAGAAATAATACTAAACAATCTTCCCTTAGAATCAAAAATCAAAATCATTTCGGTTGAAGGAAAAGTAATTTCAACCTTTAACAACCAAAAAACTCTTGATGTTTCTAACTTATCGAATGGGTTGTATTACATTGAGTTAACATCAAAAAAGGAAAGAAAACTATTAAAATTTGTGAAACAATAACACCCCTACTATGTTAAAAATTAAAAATACCTTAATCGCTATTATTTTACTTGTTTGCTTTGAAAGTTTTGGGCAAAACACAGCGCTTCATTTTGATAGTTTAAATACCCATGTTCAAACAACTTCTCCAGGTATTTCTGGAGGAAGTCAAGCAAGGACCATTGAGGCTTGGATAAAAACAACCTCTAATCATATTCCCGGAACTTCTGGAGGAAAACAAGGGGTAATTGTTGATTACGGTACTTTTGTTACTGGAGGTAGATTTACTTTTAACGTGTTGTGGGGAAACGCGATTCGAATAGAAGTTGGAGGAAATGGATTAAGTGGAAGCATTCCAGTTAATGATGGAAATTGGCATCATGTTGCTGTTGTCTATAATCCTTCAGCTACAAATAAATATAGCCTATATGTGGATAGCGTATTGGATGTAACTGGAAATTTAACGGTATCTACC
>JBMYYT010000274.1:0-3100 GCA_049609665.1 Flavobacteriales bacterium
TTTTCTCAAATAATCTGATACTGTGCTCATTAGATTCAAAAATATTGCAAAATAATTGATGTAAATCCAACCGTTCAAAACTATATCGAATGATTAATTGAACTGCTTCATTCGCATATCCTTTATTTCTTTCACTCACTTCGTCAATCAAAACTCCAATACCAGCTCTACGATGAAGTGGATCGTATTCAAACAAATCAATTGTTCCTATAGGCTTGTCATCCTCCTGCAAACAGATAATAAATCGCAACTGCTTGGTAGCAAATATATCTTGAGCAGAATTGACATATTGAAGAATCAAATGTTCCGAAAATGGCACCATTGTATTACTCACAGCCCAGTTGTCAGGATTATTCTCCCATTGAAGCATAAGCTGAGCATCACTGGGTTCAATTGTTCTTAAATATATTTTATCTCCTTTAAGCATTGTTTCTAATTAGTTTTTTAATAATCACCATTTGCCCCAAGTGGTAATGAATGTGTTCTATAATTCCATGTAAATTTCGGTAATAAATCCCATACTTTTCATCCACAAAAGACTGATCCAGTTTTTCCTCTGGAAGCTGGGCGATTAATTCAGAGAATCTTTTTCCATCTTGCAGAATAACAACTATCAATTGATTCCAATCCTTTTCTGAATTAATTAAAGGATGAATAAAACTCAGGGCATCTTTTGAATTGAAAGGTTTACCTTCCAAAAATTCTGAAACGGTCTTTGAAAAATAATTTACATGATATGCTAAAGTAGCAATGGTATTAAAATCTTGGATCTTATTAGTAGCTTCTTTCCAATTCACATCACTTAGTACTTTCTGTAAATTGGTAGTAGTCCAATTCCCTCCGAAATATACTTCGTGAAGATGTTTTGCTATTTGCTCAGAAGCATTCATTTTATCGATATTGAATTTCACTTAGATTTCTATAAACCCCATTTTCAATTTTCACCAACTCATCGTGTTTACCTGATTCGACAATTTTTCCCTGTTCCAACACAATGATTTTATCTGAATTTTTAATAGTCGATAATCTGTGAGCAATGACCAAGGATGTTCTGCCTTTCATTAACCTATCCAGAGCTTCTTGAACCAATAATTCACTTTCAGAATCTAATGAACTGGTGGCCTCATCCAAAATCAAAATAGAAGGATTTTTAAGAATTGCTCTTGCGATAGCCACTCTTTGTTTCTGACCTCCAGAGAGTTGAATCCCTCTATCTCCAACATAAGTTTCATATCCATCGGGGAATTGAGAAATAAAATCATGTGCATTTGCTCCTTTGGCAGCTTCCATAATTTCTTCTTCGGAAGCATTTAAATTTCCGTAAGCAATGTTTTCCTTGATAGTTCCACCAAACAGAATAACTTCTTGTGGTACAATAGCCATTTCGTTTCTCAATTCACTCAACTCATATTCTCCAGCTGATTTTCCATCAAAATAAATAGTTCCATAATTAGGGGTGTAAAACTGTAATAACAATGCCGAAAGTGTAGATTTTCCTGAACCTGAGGAACCTACCAATGCGATTTGTTCTCCAGTTTTAATATCAAGAGATACACCATTAATTACCTCTACATCCGAACGGGTTTCGTAAGAAAACTGAATATTTTCTAATTTGACATTCCCTTTTAGGTTTAGTTTATTTTCAATAGGCTTTAACGATAAATGTTCAGTATCTCCATCCAAGATTGTCATTAAACTCTCAGTGGAGCCTATTGCCTTCTGAACTTTTGCATATAGATCGGGCAGGTTACTTATGGCACCACCAACAAAAATGGTGTAGAGAATAAAACTAATAAAATTCTTATTGCTCATATCTCCAGCATCTACCATCAACTTTCCCTGCCATATTACGAATACAATAGAACCAAACATAAAGAAAATAACAAATGAGAAAAACAATCCCCTCCATTTAACAATTTTCATAGTTTTATCTCTCACCTCAGTTACTTTTTTTCTGTATCTAACGATCTCAAAAAACTCATTGGCAAAGGCTTTTACATTATTTATTCCCATCAAACTTTCCTCCAGTACTGAATTGGATTGGGCTGCGGAATCTTGAGTTTCTTTGGCAATTTTCTTAATAAATCTTCCGAAAACTACTGCAACAATTGCCACTATTGGAACAACTCCCAACATAATAAAACATAATCGGGGTGACATTAAAAACAAAGCCACCAAACTTACCAAAACTGTTATAATCTGTCTGATGAAAGTCGCCAAAGTAGTATTTAATGTATCTCTCAACAATTCAACATCAGAGGCAATTCTGCTGGTTAATTCTCCTACCTTATTCTTATTGAAAAAATTGAGGGGAGAAGAAACCAAATGTGAAAATGCTTTTATTCTAAGGTCTTTTAAAGCGTTAGCTGTAAAATATCCAAATAAATAAATTCTAAAAAAACTAAAGATTGCTTGAGCTCCAAATACTATTATCATTATGGTAATGAGATTTGAAGTAACTGACAAATCAAAAAAGTTAGAGGAATCTGGTAACTTATCCAACATGGGATTAGCACTTGGAGTTGGAGAATCTTTTCCTATCAATTGCCCCATTAAGTATGGAAATAACATTCCCGTTAGGCTCGAAAGAAACAAAAACACCATTCCCGCTATAAAAGCCAGTCGGTAAGGTTTTATAAATTGAAAGAAAGTAGAAGCTTTTTTATAACTGCCTTTCTCAAGTTTTACTCTTTCGGGTCTTGCCATTGTCTAATTTAATAATTTATCTTTGAGGTAAGTTAAAATTTTCAACTACAAACTTACGTTTTAATCCACTAAAAAGGATTGAGCTCAACCAACTTTTAAAGTTGAATATTTTTTTAAATAAATTTTTAAAATTAGTTGCAAATAAACTTTGAATAAAAAATAAAATATGTATTTTTGCAAACCGAATTAACTAATAGACATGAAAAGAACATACCAACCCTCAAGAAGAAAGAGAAGAAACAAACACGGTTTCAGAGAAAGAATGTCATCAGCAAATGGACGTAGAGTTCTTGCTCGTAGAAGAAAAAAAGGAAGAAAAAAGTTAACGGTTTCTTGTGAAGCAAGACCAAAAAGATAATGTTAATAAATATTAATAAGGAGAACAATAGTTCTC
>JBMYYT010000275.1:0-3069 GCA_049609665.1 Flavobacteriales bacterium
GATGCAATCAGAATTTGGTACAACGATAGTACCCTCTATTGGAATAGTAATAAGAGCCAATATAATTGACACAATACATGGGAATCTTAATTTGACATTAGACTCATCAGCAACTATTTATCTAAAAAAGAATTCTTCTATTATTGATAGTATGAGAATACACTATTATTCTGAAGTAACAAATTTACCAAATAATACAAATGGCTACTACGCAATAAGTTCGCATTGCTTTCGAGTAATTTCGAAAAACATCGGTTACTCATGCTATTTATTCTACTGTAAACTTGCGGATCCAGCTATAACGGGTGGAAATTCGAATCCAGAATTTGTTGATTTTTATGACAGTCTATTTCTCGATATAAACCAAGAAAAAAAGCTAATTTATAATTGTTTTGATTCTGATGGCGACTCATTAGCTTACTCATTAATCAACCCATTAAATAGAGAAACAATCATTGGCAATGGAAAACCTTTTTCTACAGCCCCTTGGAATTTTCCATATAGTTATAACGATTATATTGGAATTGGCTCAGTTTGCATTATTAATTCATCTACAGGAATAATATCTGCAAGAAGTCAGTCCTTTGGTAACTTTGTAATCGCAGTAAAATGTGAAGAATATAGAAATGGAATAAAGCTTGGAGAAGTAATTCGTGATATTTTAGTTCCATCTCATAACACCATCACTTCAACAAAGATCAAAGAAGTAGAAAATAAATATCCAAAACTGTCAGTTTATCCAAACCCATCAAACGGAAATTTCACACTCTCCATTGAAGATTACAACCATTCAAATTTCAACTTAAACGTAATTGATATAACTGGAAAATTAGTCCACTATCAACAAATTAACTCCCCTCTAACTTCCATTAATCTTGAAAATTTGAACAAAGGAATTTACTTTGTTCAATTAAACGATGGGATAAATCAAACTACAAAACGAATCGTGATTCAGTAAGATTAAGACTTACCCATTGTGATCAACTCTCCCCATTGAGTAGTAAATCGTGGGCTTCGATGGTCTTTAATTAATGCCCATTGTTTTTCTCTATTTCCTACTGTGGCTACTTTTACTTTATTCTTGCCGTATTTATCATTAAGTTTATCTATGGCTTGGGTAAGTGCCTTGCTCTCAATCTTTTCTTTAAAATCAAACAAGTTGAATTGCACCTTATTATCGGGCACTAAATTAAACAAATTCACACCTACCTTTTTGTATCGATAACCTGGTCTGTATATTTTTCTCAATCCTTCCAAGGCAACTTTAGTCAATTTAATTGTACTCGATGAAGGTGTATCCAAAGTAATTACAATTTTGTTTCTATACTGCTTGTCAACATCACTAAAACTATTTGTAGTAAGAAATACTTCAATTTTTCCTGCTGCTGAATTTTGTTGTCGCAGTAGATCTGCAACTTCTGCTACATAAAAAGCACAAGCTTCTTCAATCAATCCATAATCCTTGAGCTTATACCCAAAAGATTTGGCTGTGCCAATTCCTTTTTTGGGGTTAGGCAAAGCTACCAACTCATTGCAAGGAAAACCATGCAGTTCTCTCCACAACCGCTCTCCTATCACAGTCATATTTTTTCGTACCCAAGCTACCGAAAGTTGAGAAAAATCATAAGCTGTTTTGGCTCCTGTTTGCTCAACTCTTATTGCATGTTTTCGTCCAATTCCCCATACATCTTTTACCGCAGTCCACTTTAACAAGCGTATTCTTTTTTCTTCAGAATCAACTATATACACACCTTTGTTAGTAGGTTCTTTTTTAGCATATCTATTTGCAAGCTTAGACAATGATTTTGTTATCCCCACTCCCACTCCCACAGGAATTCCTGTATTCTGAATCACTCTATGTTTTATTTCGTAAGCCATTTCATTGACTCTCAACATCGAATGCCCCGATAAATCCACAAAACTTTCGTCAATGCTGTATTCTTCAACCAAAGGTGAGAACTCTCTGAGTGTATTCATAACCCGCTGAGACATATCGCTATACAGGGTGTAATTAGAAGAAAAGCAAGTTACATTATTTTCTTCCAGCACCTTTTTTATCTTAAAAACTGGCTGAAACATAGGAATATGAGCCAATGACTTAGCTTCCTTGTTAGCAGCAATAATACAACCGTCATTATTACTTAATACAACTACGGGCTTACCGTTCAAGTCTGGGCGAAACACCTGTTCGCAAGAAGCATAAAAGCTATTACAATCGACCAAGGCAATCATTACAATAAAGATTTAATGATGTGAGTAATGGTTCCCCAAACTTGAATTTCTTCTTTGCTATCTGCTTCTATTCTTTTTACTCCAAATTCGCCTTCGGTAGTTACACAAGCAAGTTGATTGGGTTTGGGATGAATCGATTTATCGACAATCAACACATCTTTTTCGACTATTCCATATTGTTCATAATTTGAATCTATTACACGAATAAAAAAAGTAGAATTTGGATTCTTTACCAATACTTCGTTCAGGTCTATTCGAGGTTCAGCATAATGAGTAGCAGGACTCGAAAATCCAGTCTGAGTAGGTCGCAATACACGATGTTCTCTTTCTGATTTTTTTATCAAACCTTCTTTGTCTTGTTCTACTCTATTCATTATTTTTTATAGCCTAAAATTCACTTTAATTATTGATAATTAAAGTTTTACAAAATATTTTTAAAAAAAGGGTAGCGGAAATATGCTGTATAAAAGCATCCGTAGTTCATAAACTTACCGCGTTGTTCTTCTATTTAGATTCATAAGAATCTGTGGATATAAAAATACTAAAAAAAGGCTCTCCTTTTTGAAAATTCTTTGTGAAATTTTCTATTTTTTTTTATCCTATTGACAAACAGGGAACAACAAAAAATCCAGTTTTAAAAGTTTAAAAAACTACTAAAACTGGATTGAATTTTGAAACTGATAAGGATGTTTCTAATCCCTCAATAATTTCTTGTATTTAACACGAGTTGGAACCGTATTTCCTAAACGTTTGATTTTGTTTTCTTCGTATTCTTGGTAAGTACCTTCAAAATAATAAACTGTTGAGTCATTTTCAAATGCTAAGATATGGGTACAT
>JBMYYT010000276.1:0-3009 GCA_049609665.1 Flavobacteriales bacterium
ACTTCAATTCTCTAATCAAAAATCGCTTAGTTTTGGAGTTAAAGTTCGTAATTTATTTAATGAACCTTATCATGTTGTTGCGAATCGTCCTTTGCCCGGAAGAAATTATTCATTTTCAGCTCAATTTCAATTCTAATGAGAAACATTATCATATATACTACATTCGTGATATTATTTGTTGGATGCAAAAAAGAAATTGGTCCACAGAACGTTTCAGATTCAGAAATTGGAAATGGAAACCTATTGATTTTAAACGAGGGAAACTTTGGAACAGGAAATGCTTCCGTTTCTATTTATAATCCTAACACCAAAGAAGTGTTTAATAATCAATTCAAAGCAGTTAACGGTTTTGGAATAGGGGATGTGCTTCAATCGGTAAACCGCAATGGAGATTTGTATTATTTCGTTGTAAATAACTCAGGTAAAGTTGTTGTGACGGATACAAATTTGGTTTATCAATATGAGATAACTGGATTTAACAGTCCAAGATATATTGAGTTTTATGGTAACAAAGCCTTCGTAACCGATTTAAAGCAAAATGCAATCTACGTGGTGGATTTAATTTCAAAACAAATCACCAACCAAATTAGGACACAAGGATGGACGGAAACTATACATATATATAAGGACAAACTTTTGGTTTTGGATAGAGGTAATTATTTATCAAATTCGGATTCAAATCAAATTTACTTTGTTGACCCTATCTCGGAATCTATAGTTGATAGTATTAAAACCAATATTAATCCCAATAGTATGGTTGTTGATAATAATGAATTGTGGGTTCTTTGCTCTGGAAAATCTGGTATAAACAAAGCGTCTTTAACTTGTTATAATCTTATAACAAATGAGTTAGTTAGGAATTTTAAGTTCACTTCATTTTCTGACAATCCATCTCGATTAGTTTCTAATAAATCTGGAAAATTATATTACATCAACTCTTCACTTTATTCTTTTTCAATTCAAGACACTACTATTTCACTTGTTCCATTTTTTCCAAAGTCAACAGAAAATTTTTACGGATTATTTTACAGTCAGAATCTGAATGAATTATTCATTACCGATTCCAAAGATTATACCTTTTTGGGAGAAGTAAAACGATTGGATTTATTCGGGAATCAGACAGATGTTTTTGAAGCAGGCATTATTCCACAAGCCTTGAATTAAGATATAAACACTCGTTAATAATTATTATAAAAAAATTAAGAATTTATATCTCTTGTTTTGAGAAAATTAGTACCTTGCTAAAATATTAACGAAAATTTTCAAAAAATGAAGAAAAATTACTTTTTACTCTCCGCATTATTAATGTTCCTGTCGGTAGGAATATTGAATGCACAAGTTAGCTTATACTCATTCTCGGCTAAGCCTGGAACTTTTACACCAATCGTTGGTGGGACAAATTTGAATTCGGTTGATGCTGATGATGCTATATCTTCACCCCAACCAATAGGATTTACCTTTAACTTTGATGGCTCAAATCACACTCAATTCAGAATGAGTTCTAATGGTTTTATTTCTTTTGGTTCTTCTACAAGTTCTTTAAGTGGTAATAATTTAGATTTTGCTGGTGCTACTTCAAGACCATTAATCGCCCCTCTTTGGGATGATTTATCTGGAAGTACTAATACCAAAGCAAGCTATTTGCTCTCTGGAACTGCTCCCAACAGAATATTAACTGTGGAATGGTTAAATTGGCAATGGAGATATAATAGTGCTGATTCAGCAATTTCTTTTCAAGTGAAATTATATGAAACTTCAAATAAGGTTGAATTTGTATACCAACAAGGACCAAATCCAATAAATTCACCAACTGCTTCAATTGGATTATCTGGAGTCGGAAGTGGAAATGGTTCATATATGTCTTTGGAAAATACAGGCATTTTTCCATCTGTTAGAACAACTGGTGGTGAAATCTCAAATTTAAATACTAAACCTGCAAATGGTCAAGTATACATTTTCGAACCACCAACTTGTACTCCTCCTTCTGGGTTAAGTGCATCTGGAATAACTTTAACAGACGCAACTATAAGTTGGACAGCTGCTTCTGCAGGATGGTATTACAGTATAGAATATGGTCCAGCTGGTTTCACACCAGGAACTGGAATGACTGATACGACAAGAGACACTTCAATTAATTTAACTGGTTTAGTAGGAAGCACTTCTTACGATGTGTATGTTAAATCGTATTGTAACTTGTTAGACTCTTCTTTGTCAATTTCTTTTTCTTTCCAAACAGCTTGTGCGGCAGTTTCTTCATTTCCTTACAAAGAAACATTTGATGGGTCTTCAACTACCGAAGTTTGCTGGTCGGTATTGAACAATAATGGAGATGCGGATCAATGGAATCTTAATTACACTACGAATCCATTTGCTGGAGATCAGGTTGCAATGATGTATACGGATTTTAATTCTGGCAATAATGATGATTATCTTATCTCACCTCAGTTTGTATTAACTGGTAACCAAAGATTAAAGTTCCAAACAAGAGTACAGAGTTCTGGTGAACCAAATGACTATGAAGTAGTATTGTCTTCTACAGGCACAAGTCCTTCTGATTTTTCAACTTTAATTTTAAAAGATACAGTTTCTTCTACAACTTATAACGAAGTAATATTAGATTTAAGTTCATACACGGGTAGTTACTATATTGCAATTAAAATTCCTAACGGAGGTTTAGACGGATGGAGATTATATATTGATGATTTTATCGTTGAAGATATTCCTACTTGTTTAGTTCCTACTGCACTAACAAGTACAAATGTATCTGGAGATACTGCTGATATTTCTTGGACTGATAATAATACAACTACTCCAGGAAGTTGGCAAGTGAGTTACGGATTGCAAGGTTTTACTGTTGGAACTGGAACTCAAGTAACTATGACTGCTGATTCAGGTACTTTGTCTGGGTTGATGGGAAGTTCTGATTACGATTGGTATGTAAGAGCAATCTGTGGTTCTGGTGATACAAGTGCTTGGAGTTCAGTTGGTACTTTTACGACTTTATGTCCT
>JBMYYT010000277.1:0-2945 GCA_049609665.1 Flavobacteriales bacterium
TTGTCTGCTGATATATCTTTTCATACTTTCTTGGAATTATAAATTTACCTGTGTATAAATCAAACAATCCAGTGTTATTATTGGTATCGGTCATTGCCAAAAAGTAGGCGTTTTCATAGCGTTCAACTCTCACAATGTCATGACTTTCATCAGGAACGATTGATGCTTTCTTGAATTGAGGAGAAAAAATCTCTTTGCCTTGTTGGTCTAACACACCAATTAAATCGTTTTTATAAGTAAAAAAAACGGTTGCTTTATCCTTTCTTTTTCTTTCAATAAAATCATATTTCAATTTTTGAACAACTTCCCCAGACTTGGAAAATAATCCAAAATTTCGATTGGTATCAACTGCTAAAAAAAAGTTGTCTTCAAACTCACCAATATATTCAAACTTGATTGGAATTACCGTCTTGTTATTAGAGGTAATAATCCCTGATTGTTTGCCAATGGTAACTTTATAAAACCCCTTAAACTCTGAGCTAAAAAAGTTTGCCAAATTATCTATTTTATCATAAATAATAGGGATGATAATTTTTCCTTTGAAATCAGAAACGCCCTTTTTTCTATCTTTTTTGAGTATAAATGTCCCATTGGTCATATAGACGCTCTCATAAATTGTTGGAAGAATCATTTCGCCTGTAGCGTCATCAATTATTCCCCATTTTCCTTTCTTATTCACTTTCAAAAATACGGTTCCATCCATGTATATTTGGTCATAAAAAGGAGAACCATATTTATCACATTTTTTCAGATAATACCCAAACATTTTACCTTTTTTGACAAGGTAATAATCTCTTCTTCGTTGGTAAATAATTTCATCTTGCTCAATTGGAATTATTACTTGATTCAAAGTATCTATCATACCTACTTTTCCTTCCTTTAGAACCACGATTCTATGAAGCCCTTGACCCATGGAAATCACATCTCTGTAATTTCTGGTGTATCCTCTTCTTAGCTTATAATTTTTATTGTAGGAATTTACAGGAATGGAATCATAAATAAATCCAGATTGATGATTTTTGGTAATAAGAGCGTATTTTTTACCATTACCTACAACAGCTCCATTTTTATATAGCCTAACCGAACTTAAATTTGAAATTATTTTTTTTCCTTTATTTCCTAATATCTCAATGATACCTTTTTTGTTTTTCACCACATACATTCCAGATTTACTTACACCCAAAATATCATTGTGTCTGATATTCAACAACTTATCACCTTCAATGTTTACTAACCCATATTTATTGTTAGATTTTATTTTAAGGGTGTATGAATCTACAGCACTAATTGAATCGTACCTTAATGGAATTATTAATTCGGCATGTTTGTTATAAAATCCATATTTTTTTTCCTTTTTTACAATTATTCCATTTGATCTATTAAAATATGCTTTGTCGTAAATTGGTTCAGTAATATTAGAATCTTTATATCTCACTCCAGCTTTTCCATTCTGATAATAGACACTAATTCCTCTTTCTGAGGGTCTTGGCATTTCCATCAATGGTGCAGGATAATCATAATCCGCTTCAATATGTGGAACTTGAGCAAATACCGAGTTTGCAAGAACAAGAACTAAGAATATAAGAATCGATTTTTTCATTTTCTGTATTTATCGTTTAGTCCAATTCCCTCTTCAATCATTGGAATTATTTTTTCAATTCTACTCATTTTTGTTTTTTCTTGCTTAGCTCCACTAATATATTCGCTAAACTCGTTTTGTTTTCCTTGAGAAAATTTCTCAAAAAGATGAAGTATATTTTTATTCTTTAATTCTTTCATTAGTAATTCTGGAATTTCTATCACCTTTCCTCGTTCAATCTTCACCTCCATTCCAGCTTTTTGATTTTCAATAGCTTCAGCAATGTATTCTCTCAAAACTTCTTCGGACACCTCATTTACTTTAGAAATTCTGAGACTTCTCATTCCTTTTGTTTTGCCTTCTTGAGCATTAATCAATAGGTCATACCTGTCACTTAAAAACACTCCTTGATTAAACCAAATCCCAACTCCATCTTTCAATCTTATTAAGCCAATAACATTCTTATTATTAATACAGTAAGTAGGAATATACCATTTAATTGTTTCTTCTAATTCAGTTGAAGTTAAAATATCTCTCAACCAGTTTAGTTCATCTTGAAATGTTTCTTCAAGCTCCACATACTCTTCGAAGGAATTGACTTTTGGCATCATACTCTTACCAATGTTTGAACAAATGCAATGGATTTTTTCATTTCGGTGTGCATTTCTACGTCATTTTCTATAAAAGGGATTTTTTCTCGATACACTTTCTTGAGGTTTTCAATTGCTAAGGAAGATTTCTTTCCTTTTCTAAATTCTAAAGCTTGGAAACCAGCTAATAATTCAATTCCTAAAACTCTCTCTAAATTTTCAAACACCTTATAACACTTTGTTGCCGCATTAGCTCCCATACTAACATGGTCTTCTTGACCATTTGATGAATCTATGGTATCAACTACAGCTGGAGTACACAATTGTTTGTTTTGACTCACAATACTTGCTGCTGTGTATTGAGGTATCATAAATCCTGAATTTAGTCCAGGCTTTTTTACCAAAAAAGCGGGTAAATTCCTATTACCTGCATTCAATTTGTAAATTCTTCTTTCAGAAATACTGGCTAATTCAGCTAAAGCTAAAGCCAATGAATCAAGAGTAATAGCAAGAGGTTGCCCATGAAAATTACCTGCAGAAATAATTAAATCTTCCTCCGGAAAAATAGTTGGATTGTCTGTAACAGAATTGATTTCAGTTTCAAATATACTTGTTACATAATCAATCATGTCTTTGGAGGCTCCGTGAACTTGAGGAATACACCTAAAAGAGTATGGATCTTGAACATCCATTTTTTCTCCAAAAAATATTTCACTTCCATCCAAGAAATTCAAAACGTTTTTGGCAGTTTCTGCTTGTCCTTTTTGATTTCTCAC
>JBMYYT010000278.1:0-2921 GCA_049609665.1 Flavobacteriales bacterium
CCCCTACTTACGCCTATTTTAAAAAAAAGAGGGGGTGTTTTATTAATTATTTTTTGTCAAATATTAAATTTTCATTTAAAAACACTTGAATAACAAGCTTTTCGGTAAGGTTAAAATTACAACTATTATTTCAGTTCTAACTCAACTACAAATTGAATTCTAATAAAAATAACGTTACTTTTACCCTGTAAATTCAGAAAACACTTTTGAACCTAATAACTTCCAAAATAAAATCCCGAAATATTGTTAATTCAATTTCATTGATTGATAAATCAAATTGGGATAAAGTTTCTAAGGATCAAAATATCTATTTATCCTACTCCTATTTAATTGCTTTGGAAGGAGCAAATAAGGATGAAATGGATTTTTATTATTCTATATCATACAACGACAGAGGAAATCCAATATTAATTAGTGCTTTTCAACTTGTTACATTTTCAGACAGAGCAATACATAAATCTATCCTGAGCAAACAATTTTGTGCTTTAAAGTCTAAATTATTCTCTCACAACCTGTTAATATGTGGTAATATTTTCTCGGATGGTGAAAATGGATTTATCTATAATGATTCACTAACCCCTTCAGAAGCAGTGGATGAAATGTCAGTAATCTGTGAAGAAATAAAACAATCCAGCAAAAAAACAAAGAAAAAAGTTTCCTTTATTCTTTTTAAAGAGTTTTGGGAAAAAAACAACACCTACTCCCCTCTTTTTTCAAAAAACCGATTTAAGGAATTTATGGTAGATGTGAATATGGTATTGCCTATTCATGAATCATGGAAAAGTAAAGACGATTATTTATTTAGTCTTAAAACCAAATATAGAACTCGTGCTAAATCAGTTTTTAAAAAGTCTAAAAATATATTAATCAAAGATTTATCTTCATTAGAGATAAATTCAAATTTGACGATAATAGGTGAACTACATGCCAATGTGATTGAAAAATCTAACTTTAGTTTGGGTCAAATTAATCCTTTAACCTTCGTCAAATTAAAAGAAAACTTAGGTGATCAGTTTATTTTGAGAGGAGCTTTTCTTAATGATAAAATGGTAGGTTTTAGTACATCATTTATTCATAACAACATTTTAGAAGCCAATTATGTAGGAATAGATTACGAATTGAATTTTGATCTTGCAATCTATCAACGATTATTGTATGATTATACTGAATTAGCTATTCAGTTAAAAGCAAAAGAACTGCAACTTGGTAGAACAAGTGAACTCATTAAAAGTGCACTTGGAGCATTGCCAGAGAACATGAAGTTGTATGTGAAGCATCGAAGTACTCTTCCCAATTTACTATTGAAACCTATTCTTCATTTCGTTTCGCCCAGTAAATTTGAATTACGCAAACCTTTCAAAGCAGAATATAGTAACTAAATGGATTCATTAACTCAAATAGTATTAGGAGCGGCTTTAGGTGAAGCTGTACTTGGAAAAAAAATTGGAAACAAGGCCATGCTTTGGGGTGCAATTGCCGGTACTATTCCAGATTTAGATGTTTACATTAAACTTTTTGCAGATCCCATTACTGCAACTGAACTTCATCGGGGAATATCTCATTCATTATTTTTCTCTCTGCTCATGGCACCCATTTTAGCTTGGTGTGTAAGGAAAAGTGAAAAAATTTCTTTGGGAGTAATAACTGCAACGGTGTTTTTGCTCATGACTTTTTATACAGATAATTTTTATTTGAGAATTGTATTACCCTCCATCGGACTAGGATTATTGGCACTTGTTTACTTCGTTAAATCCACTTCCTCCGCTTCTTTCAAACAATGGACTTTATTGTTTTTCTGGACTTTGGTAACTCATCCATTACTTGATGCTCATACAACGTGGGGTACTCAATTTTTTTGGCCTTTTGATTATCGCTTAGCTTATAAAAATATTTTTGTTCTTGACCCTCTCTACACTCTGCCATTCTTGATTTTTGTTATCATAGCTATGTGTTATAAACGTACAAATCCCAAACGAAGAAGATTCAATAACATCGGATTGATTTTAAGCAGCAGCTATATGGCAATCACATTTATTTTAAAAGGAGTTGGAATTGGAGAATTCAAAGATGCTTTGCAAAACGAAAACATTGAGTATGTAGAAATGGACACCCGACCTACTCCACTCAACACCATTCTTTGGAATGCACAAGTAGAAACTGAGACAGGATACAGAATGGGCTACTATTCTCTTTTTGATTCGAAAAAAGTGAAATTTGGGAAAGAATTTGCAAAAAATCACGAACTATTAGAACCATACAAAGACCAAAAAGTAGTTCAACAGCTTATTCATATTGCTGCTGGATGGTATTTTGTTGAAAAATCAGAAAATGATACCTTGATTTTCACAGACATAAGGTTTGGACAATTGGGTTTTGAGGATGATTCGCCCTTTGTCTTTAAATATAATTTATGGGAAAACGAAGATGGAATATTAGAAGCAAAACAAATTGAAATGCGAGATGATGTTGATTTCAAAAAAGCATTTAGCGATTTAGGAGATAGGATTTCTGGAAACTAAAAAACTACCTTTCAATTAAGAAAGATAGCTTTTGTTTCTCTTTTTTGTATTCTTATTTAAAAGGATGAAATCCCCATTTACATAGCACTCCGCCCATAATTGCTAAAGTAATCGTCCAATAGATTGTGTTAATAATAGTCAATTTAAAAGGTTTTCTTTCATACATATTATTGGTTGCCATAATCGGAAATACTAAGAATAAACCGGTAAGCGTACCATGCAAAGCACCGTGTCCAAAGGTCAAATATCTGTCTCCAGAAAGGGCAAGAGCTTTAGAAATAATTTCAGTTGCTTCTGGACCTTCAAATCCGACAAGCATTGAATACAAC
Source organism: Flavobacteriales bacterium (assembly GCA_049609665.1). GTDB lineage: Bacteria > Bacteroidota > Bacteroidia > Flavobacteriales_D > CAJJDF01 > CAJJDF01. The sequence goes on from JBMYYT010000278.1 coordinate 2,849, forward strand.
CCAGTTTGGTGAACAACTATTCCTGCGATGGTGGAAGCCAATAAAAAACTTAAGACTAAACCAGCTATTGAAA
>JBMYYT010000279.1:0-2910 GCA_049609665.1 Flavobacteriales bacterium
GCATATATGCTTTTAGAGGAGCAAACATTCAAAATATCTTGAATTTTAAGAACGATTATCCTGATTACAAACTTTACAAACTCGAGCAGAACTACAGGTCCACAAAAATGATAGTAGAAGCTGCGAACAGCATAATAAAGAAAAACAAGGATCAAATTGAGAAGAAAGTATGGACTGCTAATGGAGAAGGTGAACGATTAAAAGTAATTAGAACCTTATCTGATAATGAAGAGGGATTTGCAGTTGCTAATTCAATTTTTGACATCAAACAAAATACCAATGCTGCAAATTCAGATTTTGCTATTTTGTATAGAACAAATGCTCAATCCAGATCTTTTGAAGAGTCTTTACGAAGATTAAATGTGCCTTATAAAATATACGGAGGGCTCTCATTTTACCAACGGAAAGAAATAAAAGATTTACTTTCCTATTTTAGACTTATTGCGAATCACAATGATGAAGAAGCATTCAAAAGAGTCATCAATTATCCTAAAAGAGGTATTGGAAAAACAAGTATTGAATCGCTTATCGTTATTGCCAATGAACAAAATAAATCTTTGTGGGAAGTAGCAACAAATCTTCATGAAATTCCGACAAAGATCAATAATGGTACAAAAGGCAAAATCAACGATTTTTGTACTATGATTAAAAGCTTTGCTGTAAGATTAGACACAGAAAACGCTTTTGAATTAGGAAAAGAAATTGCAGCTTCAACAGGAATGATGCGTGAATTACATGCAGATAAAACTCCTGAAGGAGTTAGCCGATATGATAATATTCAAGAATTATTGAATGGAATCAAAGAATTCACAGTAAAAAATGAAAGGGAAGAAAACCTTGTAACATTAAGTGATTTCTTAATTGATGTAGCTCTTTTAACCAATGCTGATAATGACAAAGAGGAAGATAATAATAAGGTTGTAATGATGACTATTCATTCGGCCAAAGGATTAGAATTTCCGTATGTATATATTGTTGGTTTAGAAGAGAATTTATTTCCATCTCAAATGTCACTAACGACCCGTGACGACTTGGAAGAAGAAAGAAGATTATTTTATGTTGCCCTCACAAGAGCAGAAAAAAAAGCAACCTTATCCTATGCAACAAGCAGATATAAATGGGGGAATTTAATATCTTGCGAACCCAGCAGATTCTTAGAAGAAATTGACCCAGAGTTTTTAGATGAAGAAACTCCAGCTCCAAAACCAATAAAATCAAATAAAAAATCGGGGTTTGAAATGAAATTCAACAAACCGAATCCTCAACTTAAAAACTTAAAAAAAGTAAGCACCAACTCTGGAGGAGGGTCAGACAATAAAAACATAGTTGTTGGCGTGAATGTAGGGCATGCCAAATTTGGAAAAGGCAAAATTGTAAACATTGAGGGTAATTATCCAAATCGAAAAGCAACAGTATTCTTTCCTAATGTAGGTCAGAAGCAATTATTACTTAAATTTGCCAAATTAGAATTATTAGACTAACTAAAACAAAATGACACAAGGATTAGAGTACAATACAGAAAGAGAAGAGCTAAAAATTCCAGAGTATGGAAGAAACGTAAGAAACATGGTTGAATATGCCATTTCAGTAGCCGATAAGGACGAGAGACAAAAAGTGGCAAATGCTATTATATCTGTGATGGGACAGTTAAACCCTCACCTTAGGGATATTACAGATTTCACTCACAAACTTTGGGATCACTTATTTATTATTTCCGAAAACAAACTTGATGTAGAATCTCCTTATCCTAAACCAGAAATTGAAGAGGCACTAAAAAAACCTGAGCTCCTCACCTACTCAAAAGGAAAAAGAAAAATTAAATATGCCTATTATGGAAAATCTGTTTCTCTTTTTATAAATGAAGCAATCAAAAAAACTGATGAAAAGGAAAAGGAAGTTTTAGTTGAAGCCATCTGTAATCTAATGAAAAAACTATTCCTGACTTGGAATAAAGATTATGTTGAAGATGAAGTGATTTTCAAACACTTAGACGAATTATCAAACGGAGAGTTAAAGCAAAAACCTGATACAAAATTGATATCAGTTGAAGAATTAGCAAAGTCAATTCCAAAAGTAACTCCTATCAAACCAAGAAAAAAAGGAGGTAAGAAAAACAACAAACATAGATATTCAAAAAAATAATATATGCAGAACATTTTTGAAATAAATGGAGGAAAAAAACTAAAAGGAGAAATCATTCCTCAGGGAGCAAAAAACGAAGCATTACAAATTTTATGCGCTGTTCTTTTAACTCCAGAAACAGTTATTATTGACAACTTACCCAACATTATAGATGTAAATAAATTGATTGATTTATTAGCCTCAATTGGTGTTACGGTTGAAAAATTAAGTGAATCAAAATATTCATTTACAGCTGACAGCGTAGATGTTGACTACTTAATTTCTGAAGAATTCAAGAAAAAAGGTTCAAGTTTAAGAGGTTCAATAATGATTCTTGGTCCACTATTGGCGAGATTTGGAACTGGATATATGCCTAAACCGGGTGGCGATAAAATTGGAAGAAGACGATTGGATACACATTTTATTGGATTCGAAAAATTGGGGGCTACTTACAGATATGACTCTAAAGAATTTTTCTACGAAGTGAAAGCAGAAAAATTAAAAGGAACTTTTATCCATCTGGACGAAGCCTCTGTTACTGGAACTGCAAACATTGTGATGGCAGCTTGCATGGCAGAAGGAACAACAACTATCTATAATGCCGCATGCGAACCATATTTACAACAATTATGTAAAATGATTAATTCGATGGGAGGTAACATTTCTGGAATTGGTTCAAATATGATTGTAATTGAAGGAGTTACTTCGTTAGGTGGGTGCACACACCGAATTCTTCCTGATATGATTGAGATAGGAAGTTTTATTGGATTAGCGGCAATGACTGGATCC
>JBMYYT010000280.1:0-2909 GCA_049609665.1 Flavobacteriales bacterium
TTGATGGAAATGGCATTTATTATGATTTGGAAGAAGGCGAGCTAACAAATCGCATGCCTATCCACACCAACTTTATGGATGAATCCGAAACACAGCTTTTCAGAGCATTATTTAATTTCTGCGAAGAAACTAATTCGGTATATAAAATTGATAATAACTCCAGAAAAAGAACATTACAAACAATGGTCATGTATTACAGGTATCACACGGATATGCGCGAACTAAAATCATTGCCAGTGTTAGAAACTGTGTTTAGTTAATATTCCAACACATAACTTGATTGCCCACCAAAAATTCCAAATCCATTTTCAATATTACTATAAACCTGAACGGGTTCAGCGAATGGATTTCCATCCACGTTTCGGTAGGTTTCTATGGACTTTAAATATTTATAAGTGGATTCCGTAAGAGACAACAAGCTTACTTTCCTCACAGAAAATTGATTGGGTGTACCGCTAATATAATAGTAATAATCAAATGTGATCTTTTGCTTTTGCCCATCAAATAAATTATCCTTGAAAGTCAAAACCCTTGCATAACTGTCAGGTCCACTGTTATCAACAACCGGATTGCTTGTGGATAGATAAGCATCAGTTCTATTGATTTCGGTAGTGTCATAATCTCCCGTGGATGAATTAAAAATTCTTTGATACTCAATGATGTCCATTTTTATTCCATAATAGTTACTTCCCGATGGATCCTGAAAATCAATAGATGTTTCGTACCTAATATCCCCAAAACTGGTGCGGGTTGAGGAAGAGTCAAAACTAATTATCGGAACATTTCTCGGGCACTTATCAATAGAGGTAACTGATTTGTAATCGGGTGCAGAAACTTCAATTCTGTATTCTTTGCCTGCTATTGGCTTTACATTTGCAAGAGAAAGATAATTCTCACCATCGAAGGTCAAAGAAGCAACTAATGAGTTATTCGAGTTGTCATAAACAGAAACATCTGTTGCATTATCCACATTAGATAAGTTTCCATCATCCAACACACTCAAGCTTCTACTTACGTTTACTTCCCAAATATCATTTTCATTAAAAAGTGTATTCAAAACAAGCTTGGGGGTTTTTGTTTCAGCATCTAACGGAATTACTTTTTGACAAGACAACCCGACACTAACTAAAAGTATATATATAAGTAACTTTTTCATCCTTTTTAAAATTTAAAATTATAACTAAACGAAGGTAAAACAGGGAATAAACTAATCTGTTTCAATACTCTTTGGTTGTTTTCATATCCAAAAAACAAAAAGAATGGATTTTGGCGACTATAGGCGTTATACACCCCAAAACTCCAAGTTCTTTCTCCTCTTTTCTTTTTTGTGTGAATATTTACACCCAAATCTAATCGGTGATAATTAGGCATTCTATAATTGTTTCGACCATCAATATGAACTACTTCTGAACCAAAAAAACCATTATCATTTGAACGATATCTCTCTAATCCCAATGTTGTTGCATTTCCTGTTCCATAAACAAATACCATCCCTACATCAATCCATTTATCTCTTCCTTTTCTGTCTTTGTATTTATCAAACTTATGAGTAACAGCTATTCCAATGTCATGCCTTCGGTCATATTTATAAGGAAAAACTTCTCCAAAATTGATTTCTTCAAATTGTCTGTTGGTCCATGAAAGTGTATAGCCAATCCAACCTGTTGTTTTTCCTTGTTTCTTTTCAATTAATAACTCTCCTCCGTACGACCATCCTTTACCTGATTCTACTTTATCTTGCCAATCTGTTTCTGATCCAAAAAACGAAGCCCCATCTTTATATTCGATCAAATTATTCATCCATTTGTAATATCCCTCTAAACTTACTTCGTATTGTTTTTTAACCGTTTTGGCAACTCCCACAGCAATTTGATCGGATGTTTGTGGAGCAATTCTATCCGTTGCTGGCACCCACAAATCAGTTGGTAGTCCGATAGATGTGTTAGTTAACAAATGAAGAAACTGGGTCATACGGGCATAAGAGGCTTTTATACTCATGGATTCATCTAACAAATATCTTCCTGAAAAACGAGGTTGTAACGAATAATAAGTTTTCTTATTTACCAAAAATGCACTTCCATGAAGACCTACATTAAACTTTAATAACTCTCCTATTTTAAAATCATCTTCAATGTAGACGCTTGCTTCATGAGCAAATTGATTCCGAGAGCCGAAAGTTGTATCGATTGCTGATGAACCCTCGTTTGATTTGAATTGATTTACTCCTGGTCTAAAAGTATGGTAAGTATTTCCTAAACCAAATTTTATGTAGTGATTTGGGTTTGGTACAAAATCAAAATCAACATTCCCCGACCAGTCTTCAATCCCAGAAAAATAGTTAAAAGAAAACTCACTTTCTTTTTTTCCAGCACTGGAAGTTTCGGTAGTTTTTTCAGAGAATCCAACATCAAATCTGTAACGACTGTATCTCAGAGTTGTATTGCTAAATAATTTGTCGTTGATAATGCTGTTCCATCTCAAAGCCGTGATTATATTTCCCCATTTCAATGAGTTTTCACTGTCATAGACATTCTCAATTCCATTATTCAGATAAGTGTCTTTTGTATTGGCATAGAATTTATCATCACCAAAATATCCACTCAAATACACTCTGTTGGATTCGTTAATTTTATGATTAATCTTTGCGTTCACATCATAAAAAAAGTAACCTCCTGTTCCTTCACTTCCACTACTCTTTGCAGCTGCTTTGATCAATGGCCTTGCTAATAAATCAATGTAAGTCCTTCTTGCTGATACAATAAATGATGTTTTATCCTTAATTATCGGTCCTTCCAGAGAGAGCTTAGAGGAAATTAAACCGATAGAGCCTTCTCCATGAAACTCTTTATTATTTCCTTCTTTCATTCTGATATCAATTACAGAAGAAAGTCTGCCTCCATATCGTGCAG
>JBMYYT010000281.1:0-2894 GCA_049609665.1 Flavobacteriales bacterium
AGCCCGTCTATTAATTAAAAATACTTTTGACAATTATTTCAATAACTCACCATTACAAAGTAAAAAACAAAATTTGAAAGATTAAAATCAAGTCTTCCTCTTCTTTTTCTTCGCTGCTGGAAATAAGATGTTATTCAATATCAATCGGTATCCAGGAGAGTTAGGATGAAGATTCAAATCAGTAGGTGGATCCCCTACTCTATGCTGGTAATCTTCTGGGTCGTGTCCTCCGTAAAAAGTCCATTGCCCTTGTCCGAGTGTTCCATGAATGTATTTTGCTGTTCCCATCGCTTTGGATTCTCCCATTATGGTCACACTTGATTTGATGTATTGCTTGTAAAAATCAGTTGTTTGCCCCATAAATCCTTTGACCACAGTCACATGGTTTTGACACAACATAGTAGGAACGATATCCCATTTTGCCGAAAAGTCAAACAAAGTAAATACATCTTGCTTTTGCGGGATTCTTCTTTTTCTTCTTAAATAAGTTGCATCAATGGTTGAGAACTCATACTCATAAGGATTGGTTTTCAGCTTGTAATCTTTGAAAGCCAAAGTCTGAGAAAAATCCAATTTGGTTTGTGCTTGTTTGTCGGCTGGGTCACCGTCAAACATTTTTTCACAAATATCTGTATTGTGAGCCGAAAGCGAAATATCATACGAATCCGTTCCCGAACACATGGTAAACAAAAATCCTCCACCTGCTACAAATTCTTTGATTCGAGTTGCCACAGCTCCTTTTAACTTAGATACTTTGTTGAACCCCAAACTCTTTGCACTTGCTTCGGTTTCTTTTTGATTTTTCTGGTACCAAGCTGCATTTTTATAAGCTGCATAGAATTTTCCGTATTGTCCCGTAAAATCTTCATGATGAAGGTGGAGCCAATCGTATTTTGGTAAAGTTAAATTGATTACAGCCGAATCGTAAACTTTGTCATAAGGAATTTCAGCATACTCCAAAACCAAGGTAACCGCATCGTCCCAAGGCATTTTTCCGCCTGGAGTATACACTGCAATTTTGGGAGATTTCTCAAGTTTTACAACTTCTTGATTGATTTCTGGATTTGCAATTTTGTTTTTTAAGGTCTTAGCTTGAACGTCAGCTATCACTTCATAAGAGACTCCTCGAATCACGCATTCTTTCTCTATGTCTTTATAGTATTTTATTAAAAAACTTCCTCCTCGATAATTCAGTAACCATTCCAACTCAAGGTCGTTTTGAAGAATCCAATACGCTATTCCGTAGGCTTTTAAATGGTTTTTTTGTTTCCCTTCATCCATCGGAATCAATAGATGAGAACTATAACCAATCTTGATTAGTAAAGTAAGGGCTAAAAGGAGAATGAGTTTCTTCATAGTTAAAATTACTTTTTTAAATTTTAGATAATAAATTTTTAACAAAAAATATCCGGAAGTATTGTATGATGTTTCAATTAGTGTGCTGTTCTGTATCAAATAACCACAAAATTAACTCAAGTCCTTGGTGGTAAAAAATTAAAGGTAAAGATGCTGTTTCTCGGAAAACCTTTGAAACGTCTAGATTTTTTTGGTTCGTTTTTTCATCAATGGAAAAAATGAACAATTAAGATTAATCCCTATTTAAAATGGAGAATCATCATTCAAATCATCAGACCCAAAATCACCCTCTTCCTCATCGTCCCAACCTTTGGATTTCATAGTCATGGTTCCATCCCCATTCTCAAATTCATTGCTTGGAGTCATTGCAGCGAAACCTCCATTATCAAAAGAATCTAAATTCTCGAACTTGGCAAACTGCCCTACAAATCTCAATTTCACAGTCTCAAGTGATCCGTTTCTGTGTTTGGCAATGATAAACTCCCCTATTCCTTCTAAGTTATCTCCGGTTTCAGTATCAGATGTAATTCCATAATACTCAGGACGATAAATAAACGATACGATATCTGCATCCTGCTCAATTGCTCCAGATTCTCTCAAATCGGATAGAATTGGCTTTTTGTCTCCTCCTCTGGTTTCTACCGAACGACTCAACTGAGAAAGTGCTATAATAGGAACATCCAATTCCTTCGCAACGGTTTTTATCGAACGTGAAATAAAACTGATTTCCTGTTCACGGTTTCCTTTTCCTTCTCCACCTCCTGTCATCAACTGCAAATAATCAATAATGATCAATTGCACATCGTGTTGTGCTTTTAGCCTTCTACATTTTGCCCTAAATTCAAATATTGAAAGTGCGGGTGTATCATCAATAAAGAAAGGTGCTTCGGACAATTTACCAATCCTTGCATGCAATTGTTGAAACTCATGAGGCTCCAAATTTCCTTTTCTTAATTTCTCCGCAGCAATTTCAGTTTCTCCAGAAATCAAACGATTTACTAATTGAACCGAACTCATTTCCAGAGAAAATATAGCAACCGCTTGGTTAAATTGTACTGCCGCATTTCGAGCCATCGAAACTACAAAAGCTGTTTTCCCCATCCCTGGACGAGCGGCAATCACAATCATATCCGATTTTTGCCATCCCGATGTAACTCTGTCCAATGCAGTAAATCCGGTAGGAACTCCACTAACTCCATCTTCGTGATCTTGCGCATTTTCGATTTCCTCAATCGCGTGTTGCATCACTTTATCAATCTTCTCGTAACTCTTACTTAAGTTTCCTTCAGCCACTTGGAACAAGCTACTTTCAGCTTTGTCCAATAAGTCAAAAACATCGGTAGTTTCATCATAAGCCATTTTAATAGTATCGGATGAAATACGAATCAATTCTCTTTGGATAAATTTCTGAGCAATAATCCTTGAGTGATGCTCTACGTTTGCTGCAGAAGCGATTCTATTGGTTAATTGCGAAATGTAATACACTCCACCAACGTACTCCAACTCTCCTCTATTTCTCAGTTCTTGAGTTACCGTAA
>JBMYYT010000282.1:0-2881 GCA_049609665.1 Flavobacteriales bacterium
ATACTTATGCTCGTTTTGGTTTTGTTCAAGTTCACAGTGTTAGATTTGTCCAATAAATCCAAAATTTGACTCTGTTGAAAAAGAAAACGATCGATAGTATTTTTTTCTAATTTACTTCCCATAGGATTCATCACTTTAAACGTCTTCATTTTATTCAATTTTTTCTTTGGCAACATGCTTTTTGCAAAATAATTACCAAGAACACCACTGTTAAAATTTTTGGAAGGAGATGTCTTTGATGAGTTAATTCTGTTTGTAATTTCTGGAATGTAAAAATCTCCATAGAGGTTCAAATGTTCTATACATTCTAATATACTCCAGCTTCCTTCTTCTATTCGAGAGTTAAGAATTTCTATGTTAATTTGCTTAAATTTCTCTGCTTGATTGATATTGTTTTTGGTTCTTTCAATCAAGTCTTGAATTAGTCTTTCAGTTTCCATGTTATTTATTTTTTACAAAGTTCAAGATTAACCCATAGAAAAACATTGATTGAAATTAAGATTTTTTGATTCTTGATAAAGTTTCAGGAGCCATTCTCAGATAGGAAGCAATATATTTATTCGGAATCTCTTGAAATAGTTGAGGGCTTCGTGCCAATACTCTTTTGTATCTCTCAATAGGAGAGGAGGTTAAGATGTCTTTTTCACGTTCCAATTGCTGGAAAACAAGATCAGCCATAATTGCTTGCCAAATTTTTGTGTTTTCTATGGAGCTCTCCACAAAAGCCATGAAACTTGATTTTTTTATGACTTTTAATTTAGTTTTCTTGATTGCTTGAATGTACAAATCCGAAGGTTTTTCTGAAATGAAAGAGTCCAATGCAGCAATGAAATTATCTTTATAACCGAATCGAATCACATTTTCTTCATATTCATCAAGCACATAAATCCTTATACTCCCGCTTTCAATAAAATAGAGGTTCGTGTCAATACTTCCTTTTACTTTGAGATATTCTTTTCGTTTCAGTTCTTTGGTTTCATCCCAAAGACCTTGATGGTTTATTTTTTCAACAAAAGCTATGATTGGATTCATTCGTTTTTATAATTGTTTTATTAAATCCGATTTAACACCATTCTCCCATTCGCTTTTCAATATGCTCAAAACTATACTGTTTCGTCTTTCTCCATCGGGTGTGGAACAGTTGCTTCGCAATATACCTTCTTCTGTGCAGCCAATTTTTTTCATTGCAGCAATACTCTTTTTATTATTGAAATCAGCACGAAATTCTACTCTTTGCATATCTAATTTTTCAAAGGCAAATTCAAGCATTAAGTACTTACAATTCTGATTAAGTCCAGTTCCATGAAATTCTTTGCCATACCAAGTAAAACCAAGTTGGAGACATTGATGGTTAACTTGAATATCATAGAAACGGGTGCTGCCTGCATATTGATTAGTTTTTTTGTCAAAGACGATAAATGGGTATTGAGTTTTGTTGTTTCTTTCATTCAAGGCAAGTTCTATATAGGTTTGCAATAGTTCAGGGGAGCTTGCTTCGGTTAAAGAATATTTCCATAATTCGGGTTCTTCAATGGAATAGTTTTTTAGCAAATTAAAATCACTTCTTAACAAAGGCCTCAATTCTACTCGCTCGTTGCTTAGTATGTAGTCTGTTTCTGGGTTGAATGTCATACGAGTTTTTGTTTAAGATAATGTTTTATTTAAAGTTGTTGTTAGATCAATGAACCTTTTCAAATATAAATTTATCAGCACGTCCACTGTAAATGTCTTTTACGGCTAAAAAGTCAAAAGAACCGTTTGGTTTTAAGCTACCCCAAAAACTACTATGGATTCCTAAAAATGGAATTTTTATATTATGATTTTCTTTAAAATTATTTAAATTGTTTTTGTTGAATTTTTCGTCTGTGAATTGATAGCTTTTCAAGCTAATCCAATAGTTGTCAGAGCTGTCGAGTTCAATTGCACCCTCTGATCGATAATAAATAGTGTCATTTTCTTTTGAAATTTCCCATCCATAAATGATTGCTTTTTCATCATAGATTTTGAGAAAAAAGTTTTTCTGAAACGACTCATTATTACTCACATAAATTTCTTCATTAATTAAGATGTCAGCCTTCTTAGTTGCGTTTTGTCCGTCTTTACATGCAGAAATAATTAGAATAATAAGAAGTTTTAATGCAATTTTCATTTTAGAACTCATATTGTGTTTGTCAAATTTATAAAAAATTAGATAAAAAAGTCAATCCTGTTTTTTAAGCGTTTTCAATATCCCTTTCGTATCTTTGAAGAGTCTTTAATAAAGAATGCCATGAAGATTTTAAAAAGAATTGTTGTTATACTGAGTTTATCATTTATTCAGTTGTCTGCCAATGCACAATGTGCAATGTGTGGAGAGGTTGCAAGTAGTAATCCAGATGTTGGGGGCGGATTAAACGCTGGAATCGAATACATTTTGGTGGTTCCTTATATTTTATTGGGGTTGTTTGCATTTTTTGTATTAAAAGGAAAAATCAAACCATTTTGGAAAGATTTAACTGGGAAAGACAAAAAAAGTACAGAGAATGTCTCGGCAAAAGATTGGTATTAAGCTTAGTAGTTAATGGATTATTTATTTTTATTAATAGGGATTTTAGTAGGAGGGATTATTACCTTTTTGTATTTTCTTGTTCAAAAAAATAAAGTTTCGCCAAAAGAAAATGCCCAACTCCAAGAGTTGGAAGGTGTTAAAAGTCAGCTTACAACGGAGAATCAAGAGTTAAGTAAAGGAAAAGCTGTGCTTGAGGAAAGACTGAAAAATGCAGAACGTATTTTTACGGAAAATAAAGAAAGAATAGTAGAGCAGGAGCGAACCAATCGGATTCAGGCTCAGAAATTAGCTGAAACAGAAACAAATTTGAAAAATAGGAACGAAAAACTCCAA
>JBMYYT010000283.1:0-2878 GCA_049609665.1 Flavobacteriales bacterium
GCCTCAATCACTTGTTCTTTTGTGATATCAGGATTACCCAATGTCATGTTGTTAAAGATGGTGTCAGAAAATAAAAATACATCCTGAAGTACTACAGCAATATTTTGTCTAATTTCTTCGAGTGACAGCGACCTTAGGTCTTTATTGTCAATTAATATCTCTCCTTTTTGATACTCATAAAACCTACTTAATATATTGATAATACTGGATTTTCCAGCTCCAGTAGCTCCTACAAAAGCTACAGTTTGTCCTGGTTTAATCTCAAAAGAAACATCTTTTAAAACATAATCTGACTCATTGTAAGCAAAAGAAACAGAATTGAAAGATACTTCTCCTTTATAGGTTGAGTGTTGATTTGTTCCTTCTGGAGAAACTATTTCTTGTTTATCATCCAGTACTTCAAAGATGTTTTTGGTTCTAACCAATCCTCTTTGAATCACATTGAATTTATCTGCCAACATCCTAATAGGTCGGTACAACATATTGACCCACAGTATGTACATGATTATTTCACCGGTACTATTATCAACAATTGGTCTATCAATAATTTGGTAAGGCGCATAAAATATGACAAATGCAATGGAGATAGAGCTAAGTATTTCCACAACTGGAAAGAAAATTGAATAAGCCCAAATTGATTTAATATGAGCATTTCTGTGCAATTTGTTTATCTCTTTAAAATTTTCATATTCAATTTTTTCTCTGGAAAACAACTGAAGTATACTCATTCCAACAATTCTTTCTTGAACAAAAGTATTCAGTTTAGAAACCTGAGTACTTTCTAATTGATAGGCTTTTTTAATGGCATTTTTAAAAATATTAGTAGCCCAAAACAAAATAGGAAGAGGGATTACAATCATAAGAGCAATTTTCCAATTCACTACAAACATAAACACCAATACTAACGTCAGACTCAAAATATCACCCATAATGGTGATAATTCCATTTGAAAATATTTCTGAAGCAGCCTCTACATCAGAAACAAGTCGAGTGACTAATTTTCCGATGGGATTTTTGTCAAAAAACTGTGTTTTGAATCGAGTAACATGTTGAAACAATCGTTCTCTTATATCTTCTACAATGTTCTGTCCCAGTAAGTTGGTATAATAAACCAAAGCAAACCTCATAAGAGCTTCGATAATTATGGTGATAATTACAACAACAGTCCAATACAAGAATCCATTTTCAGGAGCTATTGAATCATTTATTGAATTTAATTGATTAGAAAAACCTTTAAGTGATTCGGCTTTCATTACAAATTTATCAATCATGAACCCTAAAATAAGGGGACGCATTGGTGATAAAACTGCATTAAATATTGTTCCTAAAAAAGTAAGCCAAAACATCAATTTATAAGGTTTCAAAAAGACAAGAATCCTTTTAAATAAGTATATGTTTTTAGCTTCTTCCATTAAAATTTAAGAGATAGCTTTTATAATATCTTGTTTTGTGATAATGTGATAATTACCGTCTTCTTTTTGAACCATTACTGCAGGATTTTCCTTGGTAATTAATTTAGATATTTCTTCCAATTTAGTATTAAGGTCAACTAATGGAAATGGAGCAGAAATTAAGGATTCAATTGAGTCTCTTTTTGCATCAGGATTATTAAATAAATGATTGAAAATTGTTGATTCATTTATTGAACCTGAAATCTCATTATTATTAAATACAGGGATTTGAGAAATATTGAATTTTGACATTTTCTCAACAACAGAACTTATCATTTCATCATGGTTTGCAATTACTAAGTTACCCTCAGTGCTAACTAAGTTACTTGCAGTAACCACTTCGTTTTCCACATAGCCTCTTTCCTTCATCCAATCTTGATTAAAAAATTTGGCTACATATCTACTTCCATGATCGTGGAAAAGCACAACAACAATATCGTTCTTTTTGAACATGTGTTTCATTTGCAATAATCCTTGAACAGCCGAGCCTGCAGAGTTCCCTACAAATATCCCTTCTTCTTTTGCAATCCTTGGTGTCATTATTGCCGCAGCTTTATCCGTCACTTTTTCAAAATGATCAATAATATCAAAATCTACATTTTTTGGCAATATATCTTCGCCAATTCCTTCTGTTACATAAGGGTAGATTTCAGCTTCATCAAAAATTCCAGTTTCGTGATATTTCTTAAAAACTGACCCATAAGTATCAATTCCTATTATTTTTATCTCTGGATTCTTTTCTTTCAAGTATTTTCCCACACCTGATATGGTTCCTCCGGTTCCAACACCTACAACGAAGTGAGTTATTTTCCCTTCAGTTTGTTCCCAAATTTCGGGTCCTGTACTTTCATAATGTGCTAATCTATTCGATAGATTGTCATATTGATTTACGTACCAGGAGTTAGGAGTTTCCTTAGCAAGACGTTTAGAAACAGAGTAATAGGAGCGAGGATCATCAGGTTCAACATTAGTAGGACAAACAACAACTTCAGCACCCACAGCCCTAAGAATATCCATTTTTTCTTTGGATTGTTTATCACTCAGTACACACATTAATTTATATCCTTTTATGATACAAGCTAAGGCTAATCCCATTCCAGTATTTCCAGAAGTTCCTTCAATCACTGTACCACCGGGTTTTAATAATCCAGCTTTTTCAGCATCCTCAATCATTTTTACAGCCATTCTGTCTTTTACAGAGTTTCCAGGATTGGTAGTTTCAACTTTTGCCAAAATAGTAGCATCTATGTCTGAAGTAAGTTTATTTAATTTTACCAAAGGAGTATTTCCAATGGTTTCGAGTATGTTATTGTAATATTTCATTCTTATTTATTGAAATGTATTCTTTAATAGAATTGCAAATATAGGGATTTGGAAACACTCTATTCCTTAATTTATATCTATCCTTAATTTTAACTTTGTTCTGC
>JBMYYT010000284.1:0-2868 GCA_049609665.1 Flavobacteriales bacterium
AAAATTGAACTTTTTGAAACTATCAATAACAATTTTAATGCTTTAGAGATTAAAGAAATTTTTCTTTCAGATACCCAATTAGAATTAGATGTAAGTAAAAAAAATTAATACCCCAGAACAAAGAACCAAAAAATCCCAAAAGTCATGAGGAATGAGAATCAAATCCTCTAAGGTAGAATCTGTCCAAAAAAATATTAAAATGTAGCCAATAAAACCAAAAATTAAGCGAATTAGATTTATTAAAACTTTACTATTGAACTTATTACGATACAAACTTATAAGTCCGAAATAACCTAAAATCCCGAATAAACAGGAAAGAAACAAGAGAAAATTTTCTAAGAGATAACCTGATAAAAGTCCTAAAACGATAAAACAAGCTGGGATAAAACAAAGTGTAGAAGGCACAATTGCCGAAAATAATAATATCGAATGCTGCTTATCCGTCATTGATTTTTAATTTATAGACTAACTGAGAAAAACACACCTCTTTAATTCTCCTCTCGAGAGGAGAGATTCTTTTAAGCACTCATTTAAACTAAAATTTCCTCTTAGCAATCTTCTCCGTAAACCCGATCAAATCCTCAGAATTAGGTAGTTTTCTTAATTCAGAAACAGCATTTTCGGTATATCTATCTTGTAAGTTTTCTGCCAATTGAACTCCATTGTGAGATTTTAGGAAAGAAATGATTTCATCTTTATTTGCAGCAAAGTTTTCCTTGTCTTTAATTAAACCCAAAATATGCTCAGAAATTTGCCTCTCCCCGTTTTCAAGCGCTAACGCCATAGGTATATTAACTTTTCCCTCTTTGATGTCTTTGTATTGCTCTTTCCCATTCTCAATATAGTCAATGATATCATCTTTGATTTGGTAAGCAATCCCTAAGTTTTCTGCAAAATCATTCCACACTTTTTCATCTTCTTCGTGCAATCCAGCAGAATAAGCTCCTGCTAAACAACTTGCTTTCAACAAACTTCCTGTTTTCAATGCGGCTACTTTAGTCAATTGAGAAACTGAAAATTCATTTTCTTTCGTTGCATTTAATTGAATTAACTCTCCTTTTGAAAGGGAAACCAGTGTAGTAGAAATTATTTCCAATAACTTAAATTCTTTTTCCTTGGTACACACCTCAATCATTTTGGACAGTAAGTAATCGCCCATTAGCACCGTAGCTTTGTTTCCAAACACCACATTCGCAGAAGTCTCTCCTCTTCTTAGTTGGGCAGCATCCACTACATCATCATGGAGCAAAGTAGCTTCATGAAGAATATCTATCAATATTGCTGATAAATAAGTCGAACGGTTAGTTTCACCTTGAGTTTTGGAGGAAAGCAAAGCCAATTTTGGCCTCAAATTCTTTCCTTTTTTCTCAAACACAAACTCTAAAAAAGTAGAAATAAGTGGAGAAGTCTCTTTCGTATCTTGAAAGAAAACCTCTCTTTTTAAAGCATCAATTTTTTGCAAATCATGCTCCAACACTTCTGAAATCGGTTGTTTTATGTCCATTACTATCATAGCTTTTGGTTTTAATTATTAGTATCTTTTAAGTAAGCAAAGTATTCTTTGAGTATCTCATCATTGTTGACTTTACTTGTATCAATTTCCAACACCGAGGCTCGCTCATTGTTCTTGATAAAAGTCGGAAACTCACTCTCCAAACTCTCCAAGTCGCTTGCTTTGTAATAATTAATACTATAAAGGTCGCAAAATTTCTTGATAGATGTTTGGTGTGGAGTAGTAAAAAAAGGCAAAGACTTTTCGTCCTTTTGGGGATGTGGCAATATCTTGAAAATATTTCCCTCCCCATTGTTGATTACAATCGCTTTAAAATTTGAGGAAACATGATTGTTCCAAAATGCATTAGAATCATAAAAGAAACTAATATCTCCAGAAATTAATATCGAATTATCTGTAACTTGATGAGCGCCTAATGCTGTGGAGGTGCATCCTTCAATGCCACTCACTCCCCTATTGCTGTTGTATTTTAAATCTTCTCTTTGGTTGAATAATTGTATGTAACGAACAACCGAACTGTTTCCCATTTGTAGGTTACAAGCTGGTAAATGATTAGTTATAAACTCAAATACTTTTAAATCAGAGAATGAGGTTTTTAACAAAAATTCTTCATGTCCTTTTTGAGAATCTTGTTGAATTCTATCCCAGTTTGACTTGAATAGCGATAATTCGTCAAACTCTGCTTTCTCTGCAATTGAACTCAATTCGTCTAAAAAAGTGAATGATTCAAAATGCTCAGAATCAAATAAATTCTCATTCCTGACTTCAGAAAAACTCCAATGTTCTTTTGGCTTAAACTTTCTAAAGAATTGTTTTATCATTTTTGAAATTACGGAATGACCAACCGTTATAATTAACTCAGGCACAAAAACCTCAGGATTATCCTTATCAATGAGTTCAATGGTTCTGTCAATACAAGAATTGACATATTCTTTATTAAAATTTGAAGTAGTTTCGGAGAGAACAACTATATTTTTATCCTTTTCTAATAGTAACTCTAACCAACCTAACTCATTGTATTTATTGTCAGAAATTATTATCAGTTTGTTGGAATATGAACTCCATTTTTTTTGTAATTCTTCTTTTCTAATTTTCTCGCCAATTTTCGTTAGATTATTTTTAATCAAAGAGTTATCAGAGTCAATTTCTTTCTCGACTGTAGCATAAAGAGGTTCGGAAAGTTGGACGTTTAAATGAACAGATTGTTGTTTGAATAGCTCATAAAATCCCTCTTGAATTAGGGCTAAGTTTTCCTCAATTTTATCATTTTCATCCTCTATCAAATTGTAATTATTATCGCAAAAATTTTGATAGAGATTTTGTTGATTAATAACTTGACCATCCCCAATTTCAAG
>JBMYYT010000285.1:0-2816 GCA_049609665.1 Flavobacteriales bacterium
GGTCAATGCTGTTCCCACACCACCAGCTGCTGCATGAATCAATACTTTATCCCCTTTATGTAAATTAGTGATAAAACTACTTGCATAATAGGCTGTGCAGTATTGGGTAGCAATAGCAGTTCCTTCCGCTACAGATAATGAATTTGGGATTTCAGTGACTGCGGTTAGTTTGGTTTTTGCAAATTCTGCATATCCACCAAACTTGGTTAATCCAACCACTCTTTTTCCCAATAAATGACTGTAAGATTCGTCTTTCACTTCAACAACTTTTCCCACAACATCATAACCCAAAACACAGGGAGTAGGAGGTGCACCTTTGTACAATCCTTGACGTGCCATTACATCCGCGTAATTCAATCCAAATCCCTCACATTCAATGAGTAATTCATCGTTTCCTAAAGTAGGTTTTTCAATTTCTCTAAGCTCAAAAGCTTCTTTTGGAGTTCCGTATTTAGTTAAAAATATTGCTTTCATATCAATTAAATTTAATCGCTTTTACAGGAGTAATCCTTGCGATGAATAAGGAAGTTAAGAACAAGACCAAAAGAGCCAAGAGTAGAGTTATAGCATTAATTAGAATAAACTCTCCCCACTCAAAATCAAGAGGAACTTCAGAAAGGTAATACTTTTCTTGAGGAAGCTTGATGAATCCAAATTGCTTTTGAAGAAAAATAAAGAGAAGTGCAATTGCGTTGCCAATTATCATCCCTCTGAGAATTATACTCAATCCAAGTCGAATAAAAATATCTCGAATCATTTTATTAGTGGATCCAAAAGATTTTAAAATCCCAATCATACTTATTTTCTCGACTATAAGTACTAATAACAAGGAGATTATATTAATGATGGCTACCATAATCATAAGCACAATTATTATAATGGCGTTAGTATCTAACACACTCAACCATCCAAATATTTCACTTTCCAAATCTGTAATTTTTGATACTTTCAAGAATGGATCAGTTTTTCTATTCACCATTAATTCCTTTTCGTCCAATTGAGAAAAATCATTGATAAATATCTCATAACCACCTGTGTAGTATTTCATACTTCCTCCAGTTGTTCGATGAATAGTTGTTATGTCTCCATTCGTTCCTGTGTATATTCTGATAGAATCATTTATAGATTCATACTCAAATTCAGCAACTGAGGAGACACAATTTCCATCCTTTGAATTTACTTTTAGCTCCAAATAAGCTGTATCAGAAATTGAAATAGCCTCGCTTTTTAAAGTAACCGTATTCAGTTGAAAATCAGTTATAATTACTCTTATAGTTGTATCTTTATTTGCACAAAACTTTATTTTGTTGAAGTTTGAAAAAGGTTGATTTCCAAACTTATATCTGTAGTTTTCGTTTCCGCCTGTTGCATTTGCCACAACAATCACTTCATTGTTTTCTGGTGTTAATTCCAAAAACAAAGAAGCAAAAATTCCCCAGCCATTAAGCCGTTGAGTATGTTTGATGTCAATAAATACAAATTGATTGTCAAATTCCTCAAGTCCAGTTTCGTAAATTCCAGAAACAGTGAACGGCCTTATAATGGGTTTCTTTCCGTTAAAGAAATACCCTCTTATTTTATCATTTACCTTTAATTTCAGCCTTTTAGCAATGAAATTCGAGATAATAATACTGTCTTTGGTTTCGTTCGGAGTTACTTTAAAATATTTCCCCTCAATAATTTTATCCTCTAAATTTTCCCAATTGAAATCGGAGTCAAACCCTTTAAAAACGATACCTTCAATGTCTCGATTGATTTTTACTTCATCGTCATATTCAACAGTATCAGGATTTGATTGAATGATACCAGCCTTAGTGGCAAAGGTTTGTATGTGATTAATTCCGTCTTCATCTTGAATCGCTTCATAGAATCCCTTATCTATTTGGATGGGGGAGGTTTCCAAACTAAAATTTGTTCCACCATCAGCAATTTGAATATGAGAAGAGAAGTTAACTACTTTATTTTTAATCTCTTGCTGAAAACCACGAACTACAGAAATTGAAATAATCATGATTAGCACACTTATTGTAATGCTTATAGTGGCTATCTTGATAATAGGTTTAGAAAACTTATTACCCGAGCTGAGTTCATTTCTAAGTTTTTTTGAGATAAATTTGCTCGTCAACGGGATTTTCTTTAAAATTAGGTAGGCTAAAATTACATAAAATATGATTATCAAAAAGACCTACATTCTATCTTTATTTCTTCTTTGTTTTTTGGGCACTTTTTCTCAAGAATTAAATACTTATGTCAACTTCGATACTTCAATCATTGTGGGAGCTGAGCAGATGAATTCTTATATTGATAAATTAAAAGGAAAAAGGGTGGCAATAGTTGCTAACCAAACTTCTGTAATTGGTAAAACTCATTTAGTCGATTCATTATTTAGTTTAAACGTTAACATTAAAAAAGTATTTTCACCTGAGCATGGATTTCGAGGAACCGCGTCTGCCGGAGAGCATGTAAAATCATCCAAAGACATTAAAACAGGATTGCCCATCGTCTCTTTGTATGGGAAAAATAAAAAGCCAACTAAAGCTCAATTAGCTGATATTGATGTTGTTATTTTTGATATTCAAGATGTAGGAGCAAGGTTTTATACCTATATCTCAACCTTGCATTATGTTATGGAAGCTTGTGCCGAGAATAATAAGAAAGTATTGATATTGGATAGACCCAATCCCAATGGATTTTATGTAGATGGACCAATATTAGATTCTAATTTCAAATCTTTTGTAGGAATGCATCCAATTCCTGTTGTTCATGGATTGACAGTAGGGGAGTTAGCTCAAATGATAAATGGAGAAGGCTGGTTA
>JBMYYT010000286.1:0-2788 GCA_049609665.1 Flavobacteriales bacterium
TTGGAACCAATATAATTTCAAGTATCTGTTCGAGCGGAACGGCAATGATAATGTTAGAAAGAGGAGATCACCATCAAACTCTCCTCCTTCTCCTCTTGAACCGGGATCATTGGAGTATAAAACTGCTGTGGTAGAAAAAGTTCGCTCTCCACTCAATATTTCAGTTCTCCACTTATTAAGCTTTGCTTTAGTTGCTAATTTTTCAGCCTCCGAAACTTGAGGTGCAACGGTAATATGAGCAACCTCAACTTTTGAACCTACCAATGGAATACTATCAGGATTCAATCCATTGTAATATTTTTTAACTTCAGAAGGTGTAATATTAATTCCAGCAGTAATTTTTGAACGCATTTGTTCAGCCATCATTCTTTCTTTGATAGTGGTGTAAAACTCTGCCTTAATTTCTTCGATTGATTTTCCGTAGAATTCTTCTAACTTTTTTCTACCTCCAATTTGATTTTCAAAATAACGAATTCTGTTGTTCAATTCGGCATTTACTTGTTCATCCGATACATCGACACTATCCAACTCAGCTTGATACATCAATAAAGACTGGAACATAACTTGCTCATATATCAAACATCTTGGGTTAGGTCCTAACTCATAACCCTCTTGCTTTGCTTGAACTATCTGAGATTCAATCTCAGAGTGCAAAATCACTTTGTTTCCTACTACCCCAATTGTACCGTCAATTAGGTTTTCCTTTTTTTGAGAAAAAGAAAATACTGAAATTAAAAGGGCTAATGAAATTAAAAGAAATTTGTTCATGAGTTGTTCTTGTTTACCTTGCAAAGAAACGAAAGTATTTGTTTTTACGGTGTTAATATTTGCTAAATTTTCACCTTCGCGAAGAGCATCTCACACAATAGTTGGATTGAGGCATCAGGAGTATTCTGCCTATTTGAATTTCATTTTTACAAGAGGAACAAACTCCAAAATCATTATCTTCAATTTTGGTTTGAGCATATTCTAATTTTTTTAACTTTTCTTTCTGCTTCCTTAGCCCATGCTCGTTAATAGTTTTGTTATTAATAGCATCCATTCTGCTTATTCTTCCGATAGCATTTTCGGGCGAAATAGGCTTAGTTAATTCTTTAAGAGCCGAAATTTTTTCAATTGTGACAATAATCTCCTCTTTTATTTTTTCTCGAATTATATTTCGGTCTTTCTCTGAAATCATAATAATCAAACAATCTTTTTAATCTGTCATTCCTGTGAAGACAGGAATCTTATTCATCAGATTGATTCTTCTCGAACTTGCGGGACAGACTGTTTTAAGATTCCTTCCTTTGAAGGAATGACATGAAAAAGTTATAAATATAGCTTATTAAATCGAGTAAATCTGATATTTACATTCGATAGACCCGTTCATTAAATCAAATTCATTCGTTTTATTCAAATCAATTAAATCCAGAGCTTCCACATTAGAACTTAAAATCCCCATTTTATGTCCTTTGAAATTTTCTTTTAAATGTTCACCAAATCTTTCATACAACACAGCTACTTCATCTTTATAAATCCTTTCTCCATAAGGAGGATTAATAATAATTGTACTTTTTTCGGAGGTTGGAGATATTTCTAAAGCATCCATTCCTCTGAATCTTATAATTCGCTTAAGTTCAGGTGTGTTTTGTAAATTGTTCTGCGAAAAACGAATAGAACGCATTGCCAAATCCGAACCAGAAATCTGGATTCCTTTCTCTAAATCAATGTTTTCTTTCGCTTCTTTTCTTACTTTTTTCCAAACATCAATATCAAAATCTTCCATATTGAAGAATCCAAAACTCGTTCTGTAATATCCTGCAGGAATATTACACAACATCATTCCCGCTTCAATAGTAATGGTTCCTGAACCACACATTGGATCTATCAATGGAGAGTTTTTGTCCCATCCAGACAAGGAAATTAATCCTGCTGCCATCACTTCGTTCAATGGTGCTTTATTAGTTTCTGTTCTGTATCCTCTTTTAAATAATGAATCTCCAGAAGTATCCAGTAAAACAGAGCATTTATTGTCTCTAATAAATAGATTTAATTTGATATCGGGTTGTTTAGGATCAATGCTTGGTCGGCTTCCAAATTTCTCCCTAAATCTATCAACGATTGCATCCTTTGTTTTTAGTGAAATGAATTGGGAATGGGTGAAAATTTCGGATCGAACTGAGTGAGTAATCGCAAACGTTTTATCTAAATCGAATAGATTTTCCCATTCATAATTTTTCACCTCATTGTAGAGTTCATCTTGGTTATTCGCTTTGAACTGAAACAGAGGTTTCAATATATTAATCGCAGTTCTAAAGGTATAGTTCGCTTTATAAAGTTGTTCTTTTGTTGCATGAAACTCTATTGCTCTGTTGGTTACTCTGCACTTATTGATTCCTATTTCAGCTAATTCTTGTTTCAAAGGTTCTTCAAGACCTTTAAGGGTTTTAGCAATGTATTTTTCTCTTTCCAATGGGCAGTTATTCAGTTTCTTCTATTAATTGTATATCTTCTGGATCATCATCTTCTACTATCTCGTACTCAGTAAATCCTTCTTTTTCATCAAAACCTGGTTTACTTTTTCCATTAATCATTTCTGAAAACTGTCTGTATAAAGTTTGGAATGAAACGAAGCCTTTGATAAAGATACCTAAAATAAAAAACACTCCAATTATGTCTCCAATAAAAAAGGAATTATAATTCGGTATACTCCAAGAGTTAAGCCTACCGTTTGGCATGAAGTAGAGGAAGCTAAAGATCAAGAGAGATATGCTAAAAGTATGAATAAAACAATTGATTTTATTAA
>JBMYYT010000287.1:0-2783 GCA_049609665.1 Flavobacteriales bacterium
GCCAAAAAAAGTTGTGGAAGAAATTAAATTATTATCCAACAATTATGGGGTTTCTAATTTCTGGATGTGTGATGATATTTTTGGGCTAAAACCTAATTGGGTGCAGGAATTTGACAAAGAACTTAAAAAAGAAAACCTTGAAATAACTTATAAAATCCAAAGTAGAGCAGATTTATTATTGAAAGAAGATAATATTGATGCTCTGGTAAGTTCAGGATTAAAAGAAGTATGGATTGGAGCAGAAAGTGGTTCACAGCGAATTTTGGACGCCATGGATAAAGGGACTAAAATTGAACAAATTGAAAAATCTACTCAATTACTTCAAAGAAAAGGGGTGAAAGTGGCTTTTTTCATACAATATGGCTATTTGGGTGAGACAAAAGAGGACATTGATAAAACTATAGAACTAATAAAAAGATTGAAACCCGATGATATTGGAATCTCAGTATCTTATCCCCTGCCAGGAACTAAATTTTACGAAACGGTAAGTAATCAAATGACTGGAAAAAAGAATTGGGAAGATTCTGATGATTTAGCAATGATGTTTACTGGTACATTTAATAAAGAATATTACAAAAAGCTTCATAGGTACACTCATTACGTTTACAATAAAACCATTGGACTAAGAAATATCAAAACCGTATTTAAAAATCCATTTTCAATATCTGGAAAGAAATTGAAATCTCTTTTAAAACTTCCTCTTAATTTCTATTTAGTTTGGAAAGGGAAAAGTGAATTAAGACAACTTGAAAATACCAATTTGTGAAAAAATAAAACAACTCCCTTTATGAAAGAGGTAATATCAAAGTTCTGGAAAGAAAAAAGCATCTTATCTATTGAGAAGTTAGTCAATTGGAAGAAGAAGATGAAACCTTATAATTTCACCTCTTTGCCAGAAACAGTTATTATAGATGGGTCTGGAAATAAAGAATCTTACTGGGCACGTATCAATTCAAAAAAACTTAAAGGAATTAAGGGAAATCACATTGTCTCAAAGAACGGAAAATATCTGATGAGTTCTAATATTGGAAATGGCGCTCCAGAATTAATTTTGGTTTGCGAAGAATTAAGGTGTTTAGGAGTTAAGAATTTTATTTTTATCGGAATAGGAGGTATAATCGCTCCAGAGATTAAAGAAGGAAGCTATCATTTAATTTCAAAAGCTTATTCGGGAACAGGTACTGCCCAATATTATTCCGAAAATGAAGTTTTTCATCAACAAAGTTCAGCATGGTCTCAAAATATTTCGAAAGAAATATCCTGTAATGAATCAACCTGTTTCAGCACAGATGCTCCTTTTCGTGAAACAAAATCATTAATCCAAGAACTTAAAAAAAATGAGGTTCAACTCATTGAAATGGAGTGTGCAGCTTTGTATGCATTTGCTGAATATTATTCCCTAAATTCAATTTGTTTTTTAATTGGAGCCGATAAAATCAATGATAATTGGACTCCACCAAATGATTTCACAAACATCATTAAAAAGAAAACAGAACTAATAAAAAAACTAATTAGTCTTTAAACTATGCAAAAATTAGTTTCAATAATTATCCCTTTTTTTAATGAGGAAGCAAGACTATCTCGAGCAATTTTATCTGCTGTAAATCAAACTTATTCTAATATTGAAATTATCCTGATTAATGATGGATCAACGGATAATTCACAAGCTATTGCGGAAGAAATTATTTCAGATTTTTCCTTTGTGAAATTATATACTATCCCAAATTCAGGATTAAGTGTTGCCCGAAATTTAGGTATTGAAAAATGTAATGGATATTACATTTCATTTTTAGATAGTGACGACAAGTTTCATCCTAACGCCATAGATGTAATGGTCATGAATATAAAAGAAACTAAATCAGATCTTTCAATTTGTAAATTTGAATTAAAGACAGAGCAAGATAAAATTATTACAACAGGCGGTTGGAAAAGTGATAAGCTCATAATTTCAAATATAATCGCTATTGATAAAATGTATTCTCATCAAATTGCATATACATCTTGGGCTAAATTATTCAAATCCAACCTTGCAAAAAAAGTGAGTTTTCCTATAGGGTTATGGTTTGAAGATAGGCCCTTTTTTCTTCAATATTTGTTAAAAGCAAATAAGGTTTCATTTGTAGATCAATCACTACTATCTATTTACACTTCTAAAAACTCTATTACTCGAAAGCCCATTTCAGAAAAAAGAATTTTAGATATTCAGGAAATATGGGAAATAGAAGTTGATATTATTGCAAAAAATGATTTCAGTGCTGATTTAATACAATTGATATTTCGAAACCATCTTAATTCGTTGAAAGAGACAATGATAATTCTGACATTGGATAAGCCAAAAAACCATTCAACACTTTCAGATTTATTTTACGATAACATCATAAAAACAAATTATCAAATTAAATCTTTACCAATAGGTTACAAAAACAAGTTGCATTTAAATGTTTTAAGATTATATAAAATATTGCCCAGAAAAATTATCGGTTTCATACTAAAAATTAAAATGTCACGTCAAATCGAAAAAATTAAAAATTTAAGGCAATATTGACCTATATATCTACCTCTATAGATCTTATGTTAAAGAAACCAAATCCTCTTTCGAAATCTGAAAGATAAATTATCTTATTTTCATTTATTAACAGCGGTTTTAGTTTATTATCTTTTGAAAAAGTGACTTGAACGCTATCTAAGAAAATTTGGTTTTTTACTGTTGTTATTTTTTTAGGGGTCTCTTTAGTAAATATTAGTCATTTTGATCTTAATAATTTAGAAGCTTTATTCTTAGG
>JBMYYT010000288.1:0-2767 GCA_049609665.1 Flavobacteriales bacterium
GAAAGTATTAGTCAAGTCAATTTCTACTTTTAAAGAAAAGGACATTCTTAGAGTTATTCAGTGGAAATTAGATACTAACGAACTCAATTACAATAAAAAACATGAATTATTCTCCACAAAAAAAGGAGAGTGAAACACTCTCCTTTTTAAATTAATTCGTTGTAACTAAATTACTCAGCAGAAAGGAAATTTGTATGGCAATACCCTTCAGTTTCCGCATTTCTCATTAAGTACCAATCTTCTTGTACTTTTTTAACTAATTGAACTTCACTTCCATTAGCAAATTTTCCAACGATATCGTTATCAGTTCCAGCTCCTGCTCTCACATTCAAGTTACTCCCTTTAGTTTTCACTTTCATGATTATGTTTTTTGAAGTAAAATCTTCCAATTCAACATTGTTGATGATTGTACTTTCTGACCCAGAATTTGTAACTACATCATGTAACTTTGCAAGTTGTTCTCCTGTTTCTACAGTGCCAGCTAAGTTGAATGAATTATTTTCAAATTGAATATTAATTGCTGAAGTATCCACACCACCTGCTTGGATAAAACCATGTGCTTCATTTATTTGAGATTCTACCTCATTCTTAGCTTCATTAAAATTTGCCTGTGCATTTCTTGCAGCTTCCTCTGCTTTTCTTTGTATGTCTTCTAAACTCATTGTTGTTGTTTTAAATTGATTATTCCTCAATATAGAAAAAACTTCAATATTACCGAGCTTTGTGAAGCTATTTAATTGTTAATTAATCTCATTAAGAAAATCTGTAAGGCGCCTTCTTGCAATTGGAATATTATCTCCATTACTCATTACAGCAAAATTTCCCATCTGTCTTGACAATTCTTTCAAATGATTGTGTTTATTAATGATATAGGATTTATGCACTCTATAAAAAATATGTGGATTTACTTTTTCCTCATATCTTTTTATGGTTTTACTACTCAAAACTTTAGTTCCATTGTCAAGATATATTTCTGTGTAGTTCTCATTTGCCTTGAAGTATAAAATGTTTTTATTCTCTATAAATACATACCCAGTTCGAGTCGGAATAGAAATTTTTTCAATTTCATCTTCCGTAGTTACTTGTTCTATTTCACCCAAAGTTGAAGATACTGAAGAGAACTGTAATGCTTTATGAGATGCTTTTTGCAAATCGTCAATATCTATTGGTTTTTGGAGGTAATCAATTGCATCTGCCTTAAACGCTTTTAAAGCATGTTCAGAATGTGCAGTTGTGAATACTACCGTAAAATCGCGATTATCGTAAGAATTT
This sequence comes from Flavobacteriales bacterium, assembly GCA_049609665.1. GTDB lineage: Bacteria > Bacteroidota > Bacteroidia > Flavobacteriales_D > CAJJDF01 > CAJJDF01. The sequence goes on from JBMYYT010000288.1 coordinate 1,273, forward strand.
AACAATGAAAATCCATCGCCTCCTGGCATGGCAATGTCTAAAAAAACTAAATCTGGATGAAATTGATTAATCAATACTTTTCCTTGATTTACATTGCTTGCCATACCTACCACATTTAAGCTTGGGCAATACTCATTTATTAATAATTGTAGGTTTTCTCGGGCGTTAGATTCATCATCTATTATTACAGTATTGAGTTTCATAGCAGCTTGTATTTAAGAACATTAATATACTATAAGGTACTAATTTGTTAACGTTTTGTTACACAATATTGATAAATCAGCTTGACTATTGAGTGGAAGGGTAGGTTCATTTAGTTAACCGTAAAAATGAGTTTAAGAAAATTTTGCTTTCTTTACAAAAAGAAAAACTATGTACTCCAAAGAAGAATCAAAAGCTCTAAAAAAAGAATTCTGGACATCCTTTGGTGTATACATGAAAAAGTACAACAAATTGTATCACAACAAAATTCGATGGGTCAATTACAAAACCAGCTGCAAGGATATTTATTTTAGGTTAGATGCGGATAAGAAAGGAGCTTATTTCTCTATTGACCTTCAACATCGTGAAGAAAGCATGAGAGCTTTGTTCTATGAGCAATTTACTGAGCTTAAAGCGGTAATTACTGATGAATTTAAATCAGAATTAACTTGGGAAGAATTTTACTCAACACCTTATGGTGATTTTTCAAGAATATACTGTGACCTTCATTCCGTTTCTATTTTTAATAAAAACAACTGGCAAGAGATGTTTCAATTCTTGGAACAAAACATCGTTAATGCCCATGATTTCTGGGAAGATTTTGGGGAGATTTTTAAGAATTTGGAGAATTAGGAATCTGGTTGCATGTAAACTTGTTACAAGTTTTAAGCATCTTTTAGTTCTTGACCAATAGTTATAATTAATTCGTTTTCCTCTTTAGTCGAAAATTCTAAATCTGTTGGAAAAACAGTAATTCCTTCAAAAGTTTCATGATGAAGGGTTACCTTATTCCCATTAATTTCAAAATCTACATAAATGGAATCTATACCCCGTATTTCAGAAATGACTTTGCCTTCAAGTTCTAATTTTATTCTTCCAACTAATACCTTAAAATGATTTTCATTCGCAATTTCCGATAGAATTATTTCAGAACAGTTTCTCATCAACAAGTTTTCTTAAAAACTCCAATTAACACCTAAACTTGGCAGAAGCGGAAGTTGATAAACCTTTTCAGCGGTTACACGATCTACATAAAAGATATTCTTTCTATTATATACATTGGTTATCCCAAAATTCATTTCCAACGTAGATGTTTTGAATTCAATTGTTTTCTTTAGGTTGATGTCAAACCTGTGGTAGGTTGGCAATCTACCTTCGTTTAACCCAGCATAAACAGCAGTTAACTCATCTGCATTGGCTTGAGTGATATCTGTTCCTGTTCCATCTCCAAAATCAATTTGTTGATAGTATCCTTGAGTTTGAGTAAACGGTAATCCTGATCCAAAATTCCATC
>JBMYYT010000289.1:0-2764 GCA_049609665.1 Flavobacteriales bacterium
ATGAAAATTGGCTAAAAAAACCTATTAAAAGTATAATTAGTAACCTATTCATAGTATTATTTTTTAATGTAAATTGATTCAAACTCTGCCATTTTTCTTCTTGAAATAATTGTTGTGAGTCCTCCTTCGTGAACCAATTCATATAATGATTTATTATAGGATTGAACCGAGTTAAGATTAACTATCCAGCCACGGTGGGTTCTAAAGAACAAATTATTCTCAGGTAAAAGGTTTTCAAAATAAGTAAGATTTTTGCTTATTGTAATTTTTTTATTTCCTTTCAAATGAATATCGGAATAAGCTCCATTTGCTTCTACCGCAATGATATCTGCTAATTTCACCAACCTTTTATTACCTAATTCAGGCAGAATAATAGTTTCGAATTCATCCTTTTTTATTGAATCTAATAAATTTTTATAATCTTCAATCTTATTTGTTCTATCTAATTTTAGTTTGAGCTTATAAATTGATTCTGAGAGCCTTACTCTACTCACAGGCTTTACTAAATAATCTATAGCACTTAGCTCAAAAGCTTTGATAGCATAACTGTCATAAGCTGTTACAAATATAATTTCGAAATTAATTTTATTGAAAAAATTCACTAACTCATAGCCCGCATAATTAGGCATTTGAACATCAAGAAACACCAATTTTGGATTGTGTGTATTAATTTGTTCTACCGCTTCCGTTACATTTTTACATTTCGCCTTAATCGTTATTTCAGGAAAATTGTTTTCTAACAAAGTAGAAAGTACATTTCTTGCGCTTTGCTCATCATCTACCAATATGCAGCTAATTTCAGTCATCTTTTTAAATATAATGGTAAAATATGATTATTTGAAGTTTCTGAAAATAAATAAACAACAATCCCAGTCTTAAAACACAAAGACTGGGCGGTTGCTACATGAAAAAAACATACTTACTTAAGGTATATTTGCCCACTATTGTTTTATAAAACGGCTGTGAGCCACACCGTTATCTGTGAATAATTGAATGATATAAGTTCCGTTTTCAAAAGTGGAAACTTCTACTTTATTCTGATTTGGGCTTGGTTGTGACACCAATTGCCCTCGCATGTTGTAGATTCTAATTTCATTAATTTGTCTATCTAAATCAAACTGAATGTAATCCATTGTAGGATTAGGGTATACTTTTATTCCAAAACTTGTTGCTTTTTCTTCATCATCAAGACCAACTGTTGGTGAAACAGCCTGAGTCAAACCTCCAATTAAATAGCCTTTTATTACTCCTCTATTCATTGTTAATGAATCGGTTGCTAAATCATAATTGTATAAATAGCTCAAACTGGATTTGTAGTAATGTCCCGTTCCATAAAGTTTTCCATTTGCTTCAATCAGTCTTCCTTGAGTATTGAGAAAATAACGACTTGTAGAAATTATTTTCTTTTGAATAAGTGTATCTGTTCCTAATGTGTATTCGCAAATCCCTTTAACGGACTGTGTTGGAATATACAATTTGCCATTAGATGCTTGCATAGGTTGTGATTGCATTCCTCTTACACCAGCATGAACTGGAATTGCAATTAATGAATCTAAAGTAAAATTATATTGCACTAATGCACCATAATTATACTTACCACCACTTGTTGTGCTCATGTATAAATTTCCGTCATTAGCTTGTATTATTGGAGAAGAATTCCCAGGACTCCCAGTAATATTAGAAACAAAATTTTTGACCAACATGAGAGAATCTAAGGCTAAATCGTAAGCATACAATCCTTGGCTGTATAACCCGTAAATTTTTCCATTTGAAGCTTGATAAGGAGCATTATAAGGTCTTCCTCCTATAAATCCAGTTCCATAATTAAAATGTTTTTTTACTGTAATTAAACTTGTTGCAATATCAAACTCAAATAAAGTACCATAATAATGTTGCCCTCCTAATCTGCAAGTTCCATATAGTTTTCCATTTGTGGCTTGTATTAATTTTTGATTAGGTTGATCTCCGTTTACTCTATCAAAATCCGCTAACTTTGTGTGTTTGTTGGTCATAGGATCAAATTCGTAAATTGTACCATATCCAGCACCTCCTATCCTTGTAACACCATATAATTTTCCGTTAGAAGCTTTAATCATTCTTCCTACAAATTCTGATCCTTCAGGTTTAGGTGTGAAATCGTGCTTTTTAATTAATGTGTCCAATGTTCTGTCATATTCGAAAAGTGTTCCATTATTACCTTTACCTCCACTAAAAGTAATTCCATAGTATTTTCCATTACTTGCTTTTAAAACCTCAGAGGGAGATGCTCCAGTTGCAACATTATAAAACCAATGTTTAGGCGTTAATACATTAGTTGAAATATTGTATTCAGCCAATGATCCTCTTCCTCTTTGTACAGAGCCTAAATAAGTATTTTCTCCACCTGTAAATGTAATCATCAAGGTTCCTGGAGCAGGCTCGATAAATGAACTTCTTGAATAAGCATAAGTACCGTAATAAACAAAAGTGTGCTTTCTTGTAATAGAGTCTGTAGTCTTGTTATATTCAAATAATGTTCCAGCTCCACTTCCACCGGAGTAACATGTCCCATAGAACTTTCCGTTACTGGCTTCAAAAAGAGTGTTTACATTTCCAGGGTTTCCATTTGTTCCATTAAAACTTGCTTTACCTACCAAAGTATTTGTTGCAGGATCAAATTCAAAGATTTTACCATAGTTGTTATCTCCTCCATACCAAGTCATTCCATACATCTTGCCGTTACTTCCAATTATCAATCCTGTAGGATATCTTCCAGAAACAGTAT
>JBMYYT010000290.1:0-2764 GCA_049609665.1 Flavobacteriales bacterium
GTATCCGAAAATACACGGAATCTTATCAAAATTAACCAATTACAGCACACTTTCAAAACCGCTTTTAGGACAAAAAATAAAGAAATCGAAACGTGTTTTTGATGATAAAAAAGTAACCGATCACCATGCCATTATCCCCACTGGGATTCAAAATAACTTGCAATACAATCAACAAAAGGTGTATGACATTATTGTTCGGAGATTCATTGGTGTTTTTTATCCAGATTCTGAGGTTTCTAACACTTCGGTAATTGGCAAAGCTGCTGAAGTTCCATTTAAAACCACTGGAAAAGAAATCTTAACAAAAGGCTGGAGAGTTGTATTTGAAACTGAAACTAATAAAACCAAAGAAGAAGCTACGTTACCCACTTTTGTAGAAAGAGAAAAAGGACCACACGAACCTTCTTTTTTGGAAAAAGAAACAAAACCTCCCAGAAATTTCACTGAAGCCAGTTTGCTACGTGCAATGGAAACTGCTGGAAAACAAGTGGATGACGATGAAATGCGAGAGCTAATGAAGGAAAACGGAATTGGAAGACCTTCTACTCGAGCCAGCATAATTGAAACTTTATTCAGAAGAAAATACATTGAGCGTAAGAAAAAATTAGTTTTACCCACAGAAATCGGGATAGCTTTGATTGATTTAATCGATAATGAATTGCTAAAATCAGCTGAATTAACAGGCAGATGGGAGAAGAGATTGAAGGAAATCGAACGAGGAGAATTTAAAGCTGGAAAGTTCATCCATAACATGAAAAAAATGGTGTATGACCTGGTGACCGAGGTAAAAGCAAATCAATCGGTAAAGCGGATTACTTCTAATGTCCCAGACAATAAAACAAAGAATTCAACTAAAACTGTATCTAAAAAAAAGAACACAACCACTAAAAAGCAAGTAGTCGGTAAATCTTGTCCGAAGTGCAAAAATGGAACACTTATAAAAGGCGGAAGCGCTTATGGGTGCTCTGAGTATAAAACTGGTTGTAAATTCATTATTCCTTTTAAAATATATGGTAAGAAAATTTCTGAAAATCAATTGGTAAGACTTGTTGATAAAGGAAGTACAACAAATTTGAAAGGATTCATAACTGATTCTGGCAAAGTAGAAGGTTCAATTGAATTTGATGAACAATTCGGATTTAAACTAAAACTGAAAGAAGTAAAAAGGACCCACAAACAATCAGACATTGTAAGTTGCCCAAAATGCAAAAAAGGAAAGGTATTGAAAGGAAAAACAGCCTACGGTTGCTCAGAATATAAAACTGGATGCGATTTTGTCTTTCCTTTTCAAAAAATAAAAGAAGTTGCCAACGGAAAGGCATTGACTAAAGAATTGGTGTTGGAGATTATCTCTGGTTGATTTTGTTTTCTTTGCTTTTAACAACAGAGATCACGAAGATTCTTCGCAAAGAATTTATTCATTTACTCAGTGAACTTTGTGACTTCTTTGGGAACTCTATGGTTAAGTATTCAATATGTCAGCCAAATCTTCCGTTCTCAATTCATCCAAAACCTCAGTTTCCTTCAAAAATTGACTCCAATATTTTTCTGACAATTGTTCCTGATTCATAAAAGCGATACATTCTTTAAATGAATCTATCACTGAGTTTGGAATATCATTATTCTTGCACCAAACATAAAATTGATTAAATTCCTCCTCTATCTTTCGCTTTTTCTCAACTGGAAAAGCTTTAATGTTATAATAAAATGGTCTTTCCAGAATATTGATATAAAAATCCTTCGGCTCGATAAGATTTAACTGAACTCCTGTTTTATACAACGCAGGTAAATGACACAAATTCAACACAGAAACTGTTGGAGCTAACTTAAAATTAATGTTATCCAAATCTCTTAATTTTTCTCTATTGTTGAGAAATAATTTCCAAACAAATTCTTTACGAATGTATTCTCCCAATTGTTCCGTAGCATCCACACTTGCCATGATTTCGATCGATTCGAATTGTTTCCAATAGGCAAGAATATCGTAGTTTTTGAATTTCAAAATCGAAAAATTAGTGTTGTATCGCAAATGAAGATTAGTTACTTTATTTTCAATTAACCAATCCAATAACAAATAATGTTCCTCAGTAACAAGAGGTTCTCCTCCAGCAAAATATATTTCCTTAGCTCCCAATAAGGCTTCTCCAGTCTCAGAAATAAAACGATCAAAATCAGTAATATTTTGAATAATAGCTTTTTCGGAGATATTCCTTCCCAAAGCCTTGGCATCATTAAACCATTTGGAACTGGCTCCATGCCAGCAAGTTCTGCATCTGAAATTACAGACATTAGAAAACCGAATATCGAAATAAATTGGTTTCTCATTAACTTTGATATCAGTGGTTTTTACATCAGGAAATTTCTCAAAAGTCTCTTGTCTGATGCTCCTCCCTCCTGCTTCTTCCAATTTGAAACACCCAGCACATCTATTGTCTTTGTCTCCTTTCAAAAATTTTGTTCTCAATTCTTGAATTGGTTTTCCGTTCCAGATTTCTTCAAAAGAGTTTTCGTTGACATTTCCATAAGGAATATTGGCAATGCAACACGCTTTAGCTTTCCCATTATCACTCACATGATAATGAATCCATGGCATCAAACAATAGGGTTTAGAGTTGTTCATTTTAACTTATAAAACGAGAATCTCTCCTCTTGAGAGGAGAATTAAAGAGATGTGTTTTATTAAAAAATCAAAGTGGATGTGTTTTACTAATTATTCTCGTCAAATAACACACCCCTTAATCCCCTCTCAAGAGGGGAAAACTAA
>JBMYYT010000291.1:0-2764 GCA_049609665.1 Flavobacteriales bacterium
AACCATTTTAATTATATTTCAAATCAAGTTCGTGATAATTTCAGCAAAATAATAAATCAAGCGAACACATCCTTTTCCGAAAATAAAGAAACAGAATATCTTCTATTAATCGGGCAAAAAACTGAAAATAACTTAGTGTTCTCAAATTATATTTTTGACACAAATGGTAATACCAAAAAAAGATGAGCAAGAATGAATTAGAAAATAATTGAACTGAATATATTTAATAAATTCTCTTTACACTGTCACGAAAATTGAAGTAGTAAAAAATAAAAGTAACAAATACTGATTATGTCAGAAAACAAACTAAACTTAAAAAACACATGGGACTTGTCTCCAGCACTGGAAAGCACGAGTCACGTCAAGTTAAAAAAACAATACGATTTATTTATTGGAGGAAAATGGGTGAAACCATCTTCTGGGAAATACTTTGATACTAATAATCCTGCTACGGAAGAGAAATTGGCTTCTATTGCTAATGCAAACGCCAAAGATGTGGATTTGGCTGTGAAAGCTGCACGAAAAGCATACGACAAAACTTGGAGCAAACTTTCTGGAAAAGAAAGGGGGAAATACATTTTTCGTATTGCACGAATTATGCAAGAAAGAGCTAAAGAATTGGCAGTGGTAGAAACATTGGATGGTGGAAAACCAATTAGAGAGTCAAGAGATATTGATATTCCATTGGCGGCTAATCACTTTTTCTACTATGCAGGATGGGCAGATAAATTAGAATACGCTTTCCCAAACAGAAACCCGAAATCACTGGGTGTTGCAGGACAAATTACTCCTTGGAATTTCCCATTATTAATGGCGGCTTGGAAAATAGCTCCTGCTTTGGCTTGTGGAAATACTGTAGTATTGAAACCTGCCGAAACAACTTCACTAACTACTCTCCTACTTGCCGAAATTTGTGAGCAAGCTGGTTTACCTGAGGGTGTAGTGAATATTGTAACAGGTGCAGGAGATACGGGAGCGGAAATTATCAATCACTCTGGAATTGATAAAATAGCTTTTACAGGTTCAACAGGTGTTGGAAAAATTATTCAGCAAGCTATCGCTGGAACGGATAAAAAAGTGACTCTTGAATTAGGTGGAAAAGCAGCAAATATAATTTTTGAAGATGCTCCTCTGGATCAAGCTGTGGAAGGAATTATCAATGGAATCTTCTTTAACCAAGGGCATGTATGTTGCGCAGGATCGAGATTATTAGTTCAAGAATCAGTTTATGAATTGGTCTTAAGAAAACTAAAAGACAGAATGGAAAGCCTGATTGTTGGAAATCCTTTGGATAAAAACACAGACATTGGTGCAATAAACTCTAAATCTCAATTGGATACAATTAATCATTATATCAAATTGGGTAAAAAGGAAGGAGCAGAAATCTATCAACCTGATTGTAGCTTGGCAAAAAAAGGATACTGGTGTCCTCCTACTCTGTTTACTAATGTTTCCCAGTCTAACAGAATAGTGCAAGAAGAGATTTTTGGACCTGTACTGGCGATTCAAACTTTCCGTACCATTGAAGAAGCAATTACAAAGGCAAACAACACTCCTTATGGATTATCTGCTGGAGTCTGGACAGACAAAGGTTCAAAAATATTTAACATGACCAACCAACTCAGAGCTGGAATTGTCTGGGCAAATACTTTCAATAAGTTTGATCCAACATCACCATTTGGAGGTTACAAAGAAAGTGGATACGGAAGAGAAGGAGGATTGCATGGGTTGGAGGCTTATCTTTCAATTGATAATGGGTAATGATGAACTGAACTGAACCCTGAGGGTTTTTGTTTGAAGTGAAACGGAAAACAAAAATGTCTCGAAGGGTGACTTGGAATACAACAAACCACCCTTCGAGACATTTCGACTAAGGTCGAAACCCTCAGGGTTCAGATTAGAATAAAAAACTGCGGGCTGAGGGATTTTTCTTAAAGAAAAATTGTCTCGAAGCCCAACTTAGAAAAGAATATTATGACAAGAATAGAAGTTTTAAAAACATACAAGATGTATATCGGAGGAAAGTTCCCAAGAACGGAATCTGGTCGATATTACACGCTTAAGAACAAAAAAGGAGAGGAATTAGCAAACATGTGTCAAGGGTCAAGAAAAGATTTTAGAAATGCAGTGGTTGCAGCTCGAGGAGCTTTTGACTCTTGGAGTAACCGCACAGCCTACAACCGAAGTCAAATACTTTACCGAATTGCAGAAATGCTTGAAGGAAGAAAAACACAATTCATTGAAGAATTGATTCAAATGGGTTCGACTAAAAAACAAGCCGAAAACGAAGTGTTTACCTCGATTGATAGATTAATTTATTATGCAGGCTGGGCAGATAAATACCAACAAATATGTAGCTCGGTAAACCCAGTTTCGGGATCGTTTTTCAATTTTTCAGTACAAGAACCCACAGGTGTTGTAGTAGTAATTGCGCCCGAAGAAAACGGATTGATTGGATTAGTTTCAACCATAGCACCCATTATCGTTTCTGGTAATTCATGTATAGTGTTGGCTTCAGAAAGCAAAGCTCTATGTTCTATATCTTTTGCCGAGGTAATTAACTCTTCGGATGTACCAGGAGGTGTAATTAATATCTTAACAGGAAATGCAGAAGAACTCATTCCTCATTTTTCTACTCACATGGATGTAAATAGCATGCTATATTGTGGAAACGATAAAAAAGCAATTCAGTTAATCAAAGAAAACTCTACTACAAACTTGAAAAGAATTGTAGTAAAAAAAGACATCGATTGGATGGCAGCCG
>JBMYYT010000292.1:0-2754 GCA_049609665.1 Flavobacteriales bacterium
TCCTCTGGAGAAACAACTCTTGCTAAAGAAATTGCACAGAAATCAAATGGAGTTTTTGTGCCTGAATATGCAAGAGAGTATCTCGCTAAGTTGGGAAGGGAATATGTGGAAGAAGATCTTTTATTAATTGCAAAAGGACAATATAAACTTCAAGAAGAAGCAAAAAAAAATATTGATAAAAAAATTTGTTTTGATACGGATTTATTAACGATAAAAATCTGGAGTGAAGTAAAATACGGAAGATGTGACGAATGGATTTTGGATAGGTTGTATTCCAATCCCAATGCATTTTACATTTTGTGTAAGCCAGATTTCCCTTGGGAATACGATGAGTTAAGGGAGAATCCAACCGATAGAGGAGAGTTGTTTAATCTGTATCAAAAGGAATTAGAATCACTTAATCTTCCTTATCAAATTTCATCAGGAACATTATTAAGTAGAGTAGAAGAGCTAATAGAGAAGAGAAGTTTGTAGCCTTTACAAGGCTCGCTTTTTATAAATAAATAATCTAATTGTTCTCTGTTTGTCATTCTCGCGAAAGCGGGAATCTATAATCGAGAATCAGCCTGATGAATGAGATTCCCACGAAATTAGGAATGACAATTAAAAGAGTAGTAAACCATGTAATAATCTTAAGATTATTTTTTTAAACAAACTATTAATCGTAATATTGCGATATAACGATTAAATAATGGGAGTAACCAAAACAGAAAATTTCACCGAAGCTCAAAATTCATTAGCATCAATTGCAAAAGTACTGGGTCATCCAGCTCGAGTTGCGATTCTGGATTACATTATGAGAACACAAAGTTGTGTCTGCGGAAGTATTGTGGATGAAATTGGATTGGCACAAAGCACAATTTCTCAGCACTTGAAGGAGCTGAAAAGGGTAGGGTTGATTCAAGGTACTATTGAAGGAACCTCTGTGTGTTATTGTATTGATATCGAAAATTGGAATAATTATAAAAATCAATTTAGTAGATTGTTTGATTCGGTTAACGAAAAAGGAGTCTGCTGCTAAAAACGAATACAATGAAAACAAGTGAATTTTTAACTGTCTTGGAGCAAAATCCAAACAAAAAACTACAATTTGAATATCACAAAGGGCAATTTGCTCGTGAAGATTTTCATATTACGGAAATAAAAAACGTGACTTACGATACTGTAGATTGCGGAGGAATTAGAAACGAATGGAGCGAAACCATAGTTCAGTTGTGGGAAAATCAAAAACCTGATGGGAATTATGTGGATACTTCAAGAGCTTTGCATATTGCTGATTCCGTTGAGAAAGTGAGACCTACATTTAAGGACACTGAGATTAAATTTGAATACGGAAATTCACTTTTTCATACTGCAATTCTTAATGTTGAGCATATTGAAATAGGAGAGGAGGTTACTGTAAAGTTATTTCCAGAATCCACAACTTGCAAAGCTCAAGACCGAGCAGGAACAGATGCAGAAAAAGCAGAAGCTTGCTGTGCACCGCAAGTCAAACCAAGAATTTCAATAAAGGAATTGGCTTCTGTAGCTGAAGGAGAAACTTGTGCGCCTGGATCTGGGTGTTGTTAAATTATGAATAATCAATTAGTAAAACATTCGATTTCTGAGTTTTTGGGAACTTTCTTGCTTGTTTTTTTTGGAACCGGAGCAATGGTTGTCAATGAGTTAAATGACAATGTGATTACTCATTTAGGTGTTGCAATAGCTTGGGGATTAGTTGTAATGGTAATGGTGTATAGTCTTGGAAAAACTTCTGGAGCTCATATTAACCCTGCGGTTACTTTAAGTTTTTATTTGGACAAAAGAATATCTTTAAAAAAGACTTTGCTTTATATTGTAGCCCAATTATTAGGAGCAGTGTTGGCAAGTTTGTGTTTGAAGTTTATGTTTCCAGAAGCAGTTTCATTAGGCGAAACTGTTCCAGTTAATTCATGGCAACAAGCTTTTGTTATGGAATTCATTCTTTCTTTTTTCTTGATGTTTGTTATATTTAAAGTGGCAACTGGCTCCAAAGAGGAAGGGACTTATGCAGCAATTGCAATTGGATTTGCTGTATTGATTTGCGCTTTGGTTGGTGGTCCAATCTCTGTAGCTTCAATGAATCCGGCAAGGAGTTTTGGTCCTGCCTTGGCAACGGGAAATTTTACAGATTTTTGGATGTATCTTGTAGCACCTGTTTCAGGAATGATAAGTAGTTTAGGAGTTTATAAATTATTAAAAGAATAATATGAAAAAAGTATTGGTGTTATGCACAGGGAATTCTTGTAGGAGTCAAATGGCTCATGGGTATTTGAAACATTTTGGAAAGGGAGAATTGGAGGTTTATAGTGCTGGAGTCGAGACTCATGGAGTCAACCCAATCGCAGTAGGAGTAATGAATGAGGATGGAATTGATATTACCAAGAATACTTCCAATCATATTGATGAATACATGGATATTGAATTTGATTTGGTATTGACTGTTTGTGACAGTGCCAAAGAATCTTGTCCATATTTTCCATCAACTGCCAAGATGATTCATCATAGTTTCCAAGATCCTGCTTACGCTAAAGGAACAGCCAATGAGGTGATTGCTAATTTTAGAGAGGTGAGAGATGAGATTAAAATGTATTGTGAGGGATTGGTGAAAGAGACTAAATAATTTAATTTTTTATATAAACTTCTGCGGTATGTTTCAACCGTTTTAATACTTACTAGCAGATGTTCTGCAATCTCTGAAGAGCTTTTTTCTAAAGCTATTTGCTTTAAAACTTC
>JBMYYT010000293.1:0-257 GCA_049609665.1 Flavobacteriales bacterium
AAATACCTGAGTTACCCACTGAATTTAAAACTTTGGAGAACTCTGAAACTAACTATCAATTAATTGATAATAAGGAGAAAAGAGCTGAATTAATTGCGAAATTGATGAGTGAAAAATCAGTTTGTTTTGACACTGAAACGACTTCTTTGGATTCTTTGAAGGCCAAATTAGTTGGAATTGCGTTTTCTTTTAAAAAAGGTGAAGCTTATTATGTTTCAATTCCGCAAGATGAAAAGGAAGGACAAGAAATCACGAAT
>JBMYYT010000293.1:267-2743 GCA_049609665.1 Flavobacteriales bacterium
GAAAGATTCGAACTCGATTTTAGAGCAATTCAAAGCATTTTTTGAAAACGAAAGCATTGAGAAAATTGCTCACAACATAAAGTATGACTTAGCTGTGATTAAAAATTACGGAATCGACATAAAAGGAAATCTGTTCGATACCATGATTGCTCATTATTTGATTCAGCCAGATATGCGACACAATATGGATTTATTGGCAGAAACATATTTGGGATACAAACCTGTTTCAATAGAAACTTTGATTGGTAAAAAAGGGAAGAATCAGAAAAACATGGCTGATTTGGAACCGTCAGAAGTTTCGGATTATGCGTGCGAAGATGCGGATATTACTTTTCAATTAAAAGAGCTATTTGAACCTAAATTAACTGAAACCGATACCGAAAAACTTTATAAAGAAATTGAAGCTCCTCTTGTTCCCGTGCTGGAAAAAATGGAAAGAGAAGGTATAAATTTGGATGTTCCAGCTTTGGCTGAGTTTTCTAAAGAGTTAGAAACAGATTTAGTAAAGTTAGAATCGAATATAAAGGAAATGGCAGGAGTAGTTGATTTTAATTTGGATTCGCCAAAACAATTGGGCGAAGTCCTTTTTGAGAAAATGGACATTGGTGTAAAAGCAAAGAAAACTAAGACAGGACAATATTCTACAAGTGAAGATACTTTGAGTAAAATGGTTGGTAAACACGAAATCTTCGAATTGATTTTGGAATACCGTTCACTCAAGAAATTGAAATCTACTTATGTGGATGCTTTGCCTTTATTGATAGATGAAAAAACGAATAGAATTCATACCAGTTACATGCAAACTGTTGCAGCTACGGGAAGATTGAGTTCTGTAAATCCTAATTTGCAAAACATCCCAATTAAAACAGAGAAAGGCCGAATGACAAGGAAAGCCTTCATTCCAAGAAATGAGAATTATACGTTGTTAGCAGCTGATTATTCTCAAATTGAATTGAGAATTATAGCTGCATTGAGTAAGGATGAAGGAATGATTGAGGCTTTTGTCCAGAATCATGATATTCATACTGCAACAGCTTCTAAGGTTTTTAATGTATCTATGGAAGAGGTGACAAGAGAAATGAGGAGCAAAGCCAAAATGGTGAATTTTGGAATTATCTATGGAATTTCTGCTTTTGGATTAGGTCAAAGATTATCTATACCAAGAAAAGAAGCTAAAGAGATAATTGAAAGTTATTTTGAAAAATATCCAAAAATTAAATCTTATATGGATGAGGTTAAGGTTACTGCCAAAGAAAAAGGATATGTAGAAACTTTATTGGGAAGAAGAAGAAATTTAAAAGACATTAATTCTGCAAATGCAATTGTAAGAAGTCATGCAGAACGAAATGCAATTAACGCTCCAATTCAAGGAACAGCTGCAGATGTAATAAAAATCGCAATGATTAACGTGCAAAAAGAAATTGAAGAAAAAGGATTGAAATCAAGAATGTTGCTTCAGGTTCATGATGAATTGGTTTTTGATGTGGAGAAAAGTGAAGTTGAGGTAATGAAAGAATTGGTAAAAAAGAATATGGAAGGAGCTGTAAAAATTGCAGTACCTTTGGATGTGGAAATGAATACCGGAGATAACTGGTTGCAGGCACATTGATATAGTAATTAGTGAATAAGCAAAAGTGAAAAGTTTTTGATTCTCGTTTTAGTCATCGACTTCTTTTATTTAGAATACCTTTGTCACACTGAGCGGAGTCGAAGTGTTTTCAAGAATTTGAAATAGAGTTGAATATATTTTTCTACTTTTGATTAATCACTAATCACTTTTTACTAAAAAAAATGCTAACAAATAACGATATAATGAAAAAACTGCGTGTAGCTCATAAGATGAGAGACACAGATATTTTAGAAGTCTTAGAATTGGTAGATTTCAAAATTTCGAAAGCAGAATTGAATGCAATTTTTCAAAAAGAAGACCACAAAAACTATCAAGAATGTGGAGATCAGTTACTGCGTAATTTTCTGAATGGGTTAGTGATTCATTTACGTGGTCCAATGCCTAAGAAAGAAGATAAATCAACTCCAAAGAAGAATTTTATAAAACCTCATCCTGGGAGGAAGTAGTTTGTTAATATTTGAATATCTAAGAGCTCCAACCTGCATGAAAAATGAAAATTCTATCCTTTGAACAACAAACTATATCGCTATTCATTTGGTCACCCCAAGGTGTGAAATACGCATTAAATCCTCCATCAATGTAAAACGAACTCTTAATAAGCTGATTATCAAGATATTTAAAAACTTCATTTAAAACTTCTGATTTTATTTTTTCTTTTTCATCTAAACTAATTTCAATCCCGGAGTCATGAGGATTGAATTCTAACCAGTAGGTTGTTTCTCTTGAAATTGATTCTTTCCAATCATTTATAGGATTTAGTTTAAATTTTTTTAAATCATCAAAAGCTTCTTTATCTATTTCTTTTACTAATCCAGGTTGTCTTCCACCTAGTTTAGCTGATTCAGA
>JBMYYT010000294.1:0-2734 GCA_049609665.1 Flavobacteriales bacterium
ATTCTTCGTTTTTTAATGTGCTTTTTAATTTCAATTTAAAGGCATCATTATACTTTTTAAAGTTTCGATCATCTTTACTATCCCTCAAGGATTTGAATATCGAATCAAGTTTCAATTCCTCTTTAATAAGAGTTGAATCCAGCGAGTTTGAGAACAAACTAAATTGACCAAACAAGCAAAATAATATTAAAACAGATATTCTCATTATCGTAATTAACGTAAAAAAATGATTTTAGTTATGTATAGGTAAACAAAAAGAATACCATTTAATTAATGGGCACAGATTGTTTCATAGAAACCGAAGGATACATATCCTCATAAGTCTTGATAATATTACTCTCGACCCTATGGTTGATGTGAGCTCGAGTTAATTCATTCTTATCGGTTATACCTGCTGCTAACAATAATTCTTTGAAACTATTGATTGTTTTTTTGTGATAGCTGGCTACACGAACTGTTTTATCTTCAACATTTAATCCTTTTATCAATTTTTGATCTTGAGTAGCAATTCCAACTGGACAAGTATTGGTATTACACAACAACGCTTGAATACATCCCAAGGACATCATCATGGCTCTTGCACTTTGACAGAAATCTGCTCCCATTGCCAATGCTCTTACCAAATGAAATCCGTGAACAACTTTTCCAGATGCGGAAATTTTTAATTTATCACGTAATCCATATTTTATCAACGTATCGTGAACAAAAGCTAATCCATCTAAAAAAGGAGTTCCAACTGAATCGGAAAACTCCACTGGTGCTGCTCCTGTTCCACCTTCTCCTCCATCCACAGCAATAAAATCAGGAGTAATTCCTGTTGCAACCATAGCCTCGCAAATGTCTTCAAATTCTTTTTTTACTCCTACACATAGTTTAAATCCAACAGGTTTTCCTCCTGATAAATCTCTTACTTGCTTGATAAAACTAACAAATTCCATCGGATTGCTGAATGCAGAATGACAAGGTGGAGATAGTACATCTGTACCTGCTTCTATTCCTCTGATTTTAGCAATTTCAGG
This sequence comes from Flavobacteriales bacterium, assembly GCA_049609665.1. Lineage (GTDB taxonomy): Bacteria > Bacteroidota > Bacteroidia > Flavobacteriales_D > CAJJDF01 > CAJJDF01. The sequence goes on from JBMYYT010000294.1 coordinate 1,020, forward strand.
AGTGTTTTTTTTTGCTGGTAAAATACCTCCATGTCCTGGTTTTGCACCTTGAGAGAGCTTAATTTCTATCATTTTCACTGAATCAGCACTGGCAGTTACTTTAAATTTTTCTGGTGAAAAAGTACAATTCTCACCTCTACATCCAAAATATCCTGTTCCAATTTGCCAAATTAAATCGCCTCCATTTTTCAAATGGTAAGGGCTTACGCCACCTTCACCCGTATTATGGGCAAACTTTCCGAGTTTTGCTCCTCCATTTAAGGATTCAACGGCACGATCGCTCAATGAACCAAAACTCATTGCCGAAATATTCAAAATACTTGCGGAATAAGGTTGTAAGCAATCTTTCCCGCCAATCATTACTCTTGTATCCACCTCATAGTCATGATGTGATTTGGCATACATCGAATGATTAATCCACTCATATCCATCTGCATAAGTATTTTCTTGGGTACCAAAAGGAGAAGTTTCTGTTACATTTTTTGCTCTTCGATAAACCAAAGATCTATCAATCCGGTCAAAGGGTCTTCCTTCGGTATCGGTCTCTACAAAATATTGCATTATTTCTGGACGAATTCCTTCGAGCATATATCTGAAATGTCCTATTACAGGGAAATTTCTAAGTATTGCATGTTTCTTTTGAAATATATCATAAGTACCTACCAAAATGATTGGTCCAACGATAAAAAACACCCACCAAATAGGCGTTACGAATAATGAAACTAAAGAAATCGCGACAATAGCGATAATTGAAAGAAAGATAAAAATGTTTCTCATTTTAAATAATTATAAATTTTCTCCGCAAAACTTACAGAATTTTGCGTCATCTGCATGCCCTTCTTTAGAGCAGTTGGAACAATGTTGGGTATTGGTATAAGTTAAATTTCTTTTTACAACTCCAGCAGTGACCATTCCGGTGGGCACAGCAATAATTCCATAACCCAAAATCATGATGACAGAGGATATTAATTGACCTAAAGGAGTAACGGGAGAAATATCTCCAAATCCAACAGTAGTTAAAGTTACAATAGCCCAATATATACTTCTTGGAATACTTGTAAATCCATTATCCCCTCCTTCTACCACATACATTACTGATCCTAAAATCATTGCCATACAAAGAACTGCAACTAAAAACACTATGATTTTCTCTTTACTTTCTTTAAGTGCCTGCCCCAACATTTTACCTTCTGTTGTGAATCTACCTAATTTAAAGACCTTAAAAAGTCTTAAAAAACGCAATACTCTGAGTACCTTAAAAACATGTCCGCCTCCTGGCATAAATAAGGTTAAGTAGGACGGAATAGTTGAAACGAAATCAATAATCCCATAAAAACTAATCATGTATTTGATTGGATTCTTAACCGATATTATTCGTAACACATATTCAATTGTAAAAACAATGGTAAAAAACCATTCTAATCCCAACAACAGGTTTAGGTATTCTTTGTGGATAGAAACAACACTATCCAGCATTATTACTAACAAGCTGGCCAAAATAAATACAAGAAGCATGATGTCAAATAATTTTCCTGAGCGAGTATCCGCCTCAAAAATTACATCGTGTATATTTTGTCTCCATTTTTGCATAGATACAAATATACAAGATAATTCTATTTCCTATTTTTGATTAGCGGTTAATCTAAGTAATCAACCTCAAAATAATTAGTTGGATTCGATTAATGGATTTTAGTTAACTTAGAATTATGATAAAA
>JBMYYT010000295.1:0-2734 GCA_049609665.1 Flavobacteriales bacterium
ACTTTATTAGATAATCAATATTCTAAAGAACCTGTTTTAAGTCATTAATCCTGCCACAAAATCCAGCCTTTTTACTAATCCAAAAACCAAAAAAAGCCGTCATGCTGAACTTGTTTCAGCATCCCCTAAACTTTAATGAACCGCAGTTTGTAAAGCACAAAATCAAAAAGTTAAACTTTGTAAAAGGTTGAATTTTTAAAATTCCTTTTCATAAAAAAGTGGTTTTTCAAAAACTTAGGGGATGCTGAAACGATCCACGATAGCTATCGGGACAGCATGACGATCTTTTTTGGGCTTTTTTGCATCGCAAAAAGGTTGAATATTTTTGCTAAAAATGGACATTATTCCCACACAATATTATCCCCATCAAAATCTTCATCTAAACTCTTTACAAAGAAATCCCAAAGGTCTTTCATCTCTGAATTTTTCTTTTTTATCAAATTATACTTCTATGCTCTCCTCCAATTTTTCAACTGTTTTTCCCTACTAATTGCCTCAATCATATTATCGTAATATTCATAATAAACCAAAAAATCACAATTATAACGACTCGTAAAACTACCTTTATAAACATGATTTTTGTGTTCCCAAACTCGTTTATATAAGTTACTTGTTACCCCAATATACAAGACATTTCTATGTCGATTAGACATAATATACACCCAACTTTGCTTTGGTGAAAAAGTCATAATTATCTTTAATAAACCCTTAAAAATAGAACGTTTACATACTAACGAAAATAGGTTAAAAAACAAAAAAAATCCAGTTTTTAAGAATTAAAAACCCCAAAAAAATGTTGTAATATTGGGCAATATTTAGAACAAAAAACCATCTATGGCAAAGCGAAAAACCATCAATATAGAAGGTACTTCAATCACTTTATTAGTGGAAAAAGAGAACGATTATATCTCTTTGACTGACATTGATCACAAGTTTGAAGGGAAGGGGAGACACATCGAAAATTGGTTGCGCAACAAAAATACTGTAGAATATTTAGGAGCTTGGGAACTATTACACAACCCCGATTTTAATTCCATGCAATTCCATGAAATTGAGAGAGAGGTAGGGCGAAATCGCTTTTTATTGTCTGCCAAAAAGTGGGGCAAACAAACAAATGCTATAGGACTAAAAGCCAAAGCGGGTAGATATGGAGGTACGTATGCACATCCTGATATTGCCTTTCATTTTTGCCTTTGGCTCAACCCCGTTTTTCAACTATATATTGCCAAAGAGTTCCAAAGGTTAAAACAAGAAGAAGGCAAACAACAACAAAAAAAATTAGAATGGAACTTGAAAAGATCCCTCACAAAAGTTAATTATCGACTACATACTGATGCCGTGAAAAACAACTTAATCCCAAAAAGATTGACCAAAAAACCAAGAGAAATAGGAGCAATTTATGCCAACGAAGCCGACCTATTGAACCTTGCTTTGTTTGGAACAACTGCCAAAGAATGGCGATTGGCAAACCCTGAAAAAAAGGGAAATATTCGAGATACAGCAACCACAGAACAGTTGATTGTTTTGGCAAATTTAGAAAGTCATAATGCCCATTTAATCAAAGAAGGCTATCCTGCTGATCAGCGATTAGTGAAACTCAATGAGATTGCAATTTATCAAATGGAAGTGTTTAGCAATCCTATTTTTGTGAAGGAATTGGAGGAATGATATATGTAAATTGAAATTTCTCTTTGTTTGATTTTAAACAAAGAGAAATTTCAATTTTTGCCGTTATGTCAAAGAACATAGTTTGAAACTATATTTAGTATATTTACAATATAGAATCAGTCAATTTAATAGTTTTTATTTATTAAATTGATTATTTTATTTATTTAATTACAAATATATAGTAAAAAACTATAAAAAAGCAAATTTTAAATAGTAATTTTTTTATATTTTGATAGAATAAATTTATGTGTTTATTTGTATTAATATGAAAACAACTGATAATCAAAAAGATAGATTAAAAAATATTAGAGTTTATTTTAAATTAAATCAAAAAGATTTTGCTGATTCTTTAGGAATGAAACAAGGTTCTTATTCTGATATAGAAAGAGGACGTGTAGGATTATCTATAACATTGCTTCAAAAAATAGTAAAAATCTATAATGTTAGTGCTGACTGGATTTTAACAGGAGAAGCTGATATGTTTAGAGAAAATACAGATAAAAAAACAACTAATAAGGTTGTTAAAGAAAGAGAAACTAACATTGAAAATTTATATCAACAAATAAAAGATTTACGTCAACATCTTGCCGATAAAGAACGCATTATCCAGTTTATGAAACTTCAATTAAAATAAATAATGCTACAATTTTTTACATGGATTTTGATGATAAGTAAGGAATAAGATTAAAAGAATTCCGAAAAGGATTAGGATTGAATCAGGCAGAGTTTGCTAAAAGCATTGGTTTAAAACAGGTTTCTTATTCTGGAATAGAACGAGGCAGGATAAATATGTCTTTTTCTGTGTTGAGAGAAATTGTAAAAACCTATAAGATAAAACCCTTATGGTTACTTACTGGTTATGGTGAGCAATTTATTAGTGAAGAGAAAAGCAAACCAATATTAAAAACAAATTTTGATATTCATAAAGAATTAGAAATACTACAATTACAAGTAAAAGATTTACGTCAACATCTTGCCGATAAGGAACGTATTATTCAATTTATGGAAACTAAGTTAAAATAGATTTTAAATTATTTATAGGTATTGGTGTTTTTAAAAACACATC
>JBMYYT010000296.1:0-2719 GCA_049609665.1 Flavobacteriales bacterium
AAGTTTTCTACTTCTATAATTTCGAATCCCATATTATGAAAAGCTTCAATCCCAGTATAGAAACTGATATTACTAAAATCTCCTCTAATTAATTTCTCTATATATAAATTCATATAAAACTTTTAGACTTACATTTTATTACATAAAACACAATATAGAATTACTCTTCTTTCTTCACCACTTTCCTTGGAAAAATATTGTTTTCCCTATTAATGTCTGACAATCTCAAGCTTGGGTCAATTTCAATGGATTTAATGTCTTTTTCTTTTACTTCAATGCACAATTTAAACTCTGGATTTGTCCATGGCCAATCATCCGTTACCACTTTGTAATCTTTGTATCTTGATTCCGTTTTAGCACCTCTCATTATTGTAAGGGGAATGTTGTAGGTTTTTATACTTCCATCTTTAAGAGTTACCACAATATCCAAAGGCATTGGCATATCCCCTATTTTCTTTAAATTAATTTGGGTGCTTTCTTTGTCACATTTCTCAAATCCTTCAACCGCATAATCAACAAAATTAGTTGTGCCAATAAATTGCTCAAAATACCAATCTAATTCCAGTCCAGAAACTCTTTCTGCCACTCGTTTAAAATCATTGTCGGTTGGGTGTTTGAATTTCCATTCGTTGTAATATTCAATCATTATTTTATTGAACACTTCTTTCCCTACAATATAATCTAATTGATCTAAGAAAACCTCTCCTTTATTGTAGACAGAAATTCCATAAGTTCTATTTTTCTTATAATGATCAGCGTGTGTTGTTAAAGGTTCTTGCTCTCCACTTTTTACCAAAAAGTGATACCCACGATGAGCTCCAGCGTGAGGATTCAAAGCATTTTTCTTGTAAATATGATTGGTAGCATCGTTTTGTGCATAGCAGGTAAACCCTTCGTCCATCCAAGGGTATAAGGCCTCGTTTGTTGCCATCATTCCTTGATACCAGCTGTGAACTGCTTCGTGAACGATCACACCTACCAAACTTGTTAGTGATCTATGACCAGTAATTAATGTTGCCATTGGGTATTCCATACCTCCATCCCCACCTTGAATAATTGTGTATTGAGCATAAGGGTATTCCCCATATTTTTTGTTCAAAAACTCAAAAGCATCCACAGTTAATTGCTGACAGGCATCCCAATGAACGGTGTTAGTGTCTTTTTGATAAAAGAAGTGAATTTTGGTTCCGTTGCTAAGTAATTTTGTGTCATGAGTGTAGTCAGGATCGGCAGCCCAAGCAAAATCATGTACGTTTTTAGCCACAAAATGCCAGCTTAGTTTTCCTTCTTTATTTACTTTCTCTGTTACTTTTTCTGTAGTATATCCTTTCCCAATTTCAGTTGGATTTTGTAGAACTCCTGTTCCACCAATTATATACTTTTTATTCATGTGAATAGTCACATCAAAATCTCCCCAAACTCCGTGAAACTCACGACCAACATAAGGATTAGCATGCCATCCTTCCTTGTCATATTCACTCATTTTTGGGTACCATTGAGTCATTGAATAATCAATTCCTTCTTTATTATTTCGTCCGCTTCTACGAATTTGTATAGGCACTTGTGCTTCAAAAACCATATCGAAAGTTGCAGATTCTCCAGGGATAATTGGTTTTGGAAGAGTTACTTCCAAAATGGTTCCAACAACTTTATATTCAGCTGCTACCCCATCCATCGTTAACGACTTTATTTTCTGATAACCTTCTTCCTCAGGTTTTAGTTTTGAGATTCTGTCTCCAACTCGTCTGTCTGGATCGGCAATTGTTAGCGAACGAACATCCATCATACTTCCGGGTTGAAAAGCATTAAAATATAAGTGATAAAAAACTTTGGTCAACTCATCAGGAGAGTTATTGGTATAAACTATTTTTTGTTTCCCTTTAAACTGATGTTTAGAGTCGTCAAAATCAATATCCATGGTGTAGGATACTTTTTGTTGCCAATAACTTTGAGAAAAAGTAAAGTTGAAAAGTAAAAGAAATGCAATGAGAATTATCTGTTTCATAAGGTCTAAAATTTGAATTGACAAAATACCAAAAATATGTCAAAAAAGAATGTTTAAATCCAATAAAGCAACCAAATAAATTATTAACTTTGGTAAAATCAATCGTAAAAAATGAAACATCTAAAAGTTGGTGATAAAGCACCCGATTTTAACACTACCGACCAAGACGAAAATGCAATAAAATTAGCTGATTTTAAAGGAAATAAGTTGGTGTTATATTTTTATCCAAAAGATAACACTCCTGGCTGCACCACACAAGCGTGTAACTTGAGTGACAATTACGATATGTTGCTAAAAAACGGTTATAAAGTATTGGGAGTGAGCGCAGATTCAGCTAAATCACACAAAAAGTTTATTGATAAATTCAATTTACCTTTTCCTTTATTGATGGATGAAGAGAAGAAAATAATTAATGATTACGGAGTTTGGGGAGAAAAGAAATTCATGGGAAGAATATACGATGGAATCCACAGAATGACTTTTGTGATTGATGAAAATGGGGTGATTGAAGATATCATTGAAAAAGTAAAAACAAAAGAGCATACAGCACAGATATTGAGTGTTTAGTAAATAGAGATCTGTAAAAAGAAAATCTATTTCTCGATACAAATTTTATTTTCGTTAACACTCCAATAAAATCCACTCGAAATGACATTAATCGGATGGTTTAAATAAAAGTAGAATGTCAGTTCGAGTGAAATGATTGACTGAAAA
>JBMYYT010000297.1:0-2699 GCA_049609665.1 Flavobacteriales bacterium
TAGCTTCAACTCTCACATTCTTAGAGTTTACAGTATCCTTATAAGGTTGAACAAAAGTAATTACAGCTTTCGGACAAAAATCAGGATTGTAAATCACAATCATGCTATCAATAGATTCTCCACAGGAGTTTGAAGCCACAAAATAAATTTTATTACTTCCTTCTTTTAAAGTAGCCGTTCCAGCTGCGTAATCCGTACTTCGGTTATAATAAGTTTGTTCAACTTGATCATTCACAACAAAAATCACATCGTTATTTGATTTAATCTTTGATACTCTTGCTCTAATCACAAGCTTATCTTCGTTTACCTCATAAACTTCTGGGAAGTCGGCAATTTTCAAATAAGGTGGTGGACAATTTTTAGTCGAAGTTGTTCTTTCATCACTTCCTTTAAAAATGTTTAATCTTAGAAAGAATGAGCTATAATGGTACTTGTCATTATCTCCCCATTGCAAAAACTGAGTCCCTGCCCTTTCAACTCCATCAAATTTATCTTGCAAAGCAAAAGTAACTCTGTGCTCAAAACCAATAGACCATTGCTTAGAAATTTGGTAACCTAACCCAATTCCTAAAGAAGGCATAAACTTAACAGTTTTTTCTTCGCTAAAAGGAGCAAAAGATTCATAACTATCGTCTTGTAAATTTCTTAAATCAAACTTAGTAGCTGTGGCAGAATCAATTAAATTATAATTATAAATTTTATCCAAATTTCTATCGTCAAGTAAATTTGTTTTAGTTCGGTAATCCGTAATTCCAATTCCTCCAAAAACTGAAAGTAAAACGCCTGTTTTCTCTCTTAATCCGTGAAAATTAACCACAGCCTCCAAAGAGAAATCGTGCAATGCTGTTTCAGTATTAAAATAAGTAAAACCAAGCGTATTTTTATAATTCGAAGGATTGGTAGCAAAAACTGAATTATCAGCTAACTCTGAAGAATCAGTCAGTTTTATATCCTGACCAAAAGTTCTTCCTTTCAAATACCTCATTCTCAAATCCACACTCCAGAATCGGTTTGGCGCTTCATAAATTCCTTTTCCCAAAGTGAATCCATATCCAAATCCAGGTCGATCCAACAGGATGTCACCATCTTGCCAAACACCTCCCATATTGAAACCTAAATTCCATTTGGTATCACGTTCGTAATCAGTAAATTGAGCATTACTACTTAATGGTAGTAACAGAGCTATAATTAGGGCGATTTTTAAATGTAAAATTGTTTTCATAACTGGTGTTTTTGATTTAAACAGTGTAAAGGCTATAATTATGCCAACTTGGATTTAATAGTTTTAAATAGTGTTGAACCTCGGTTAAAGTTTTGTTAAATACGAATGCAAAGATACTAAGCGTTCAAGGATAATAAAAATTTCATTGTATCCTCACCGTCCGCATAATCATTCACTGCGGGGAATTGTACTTTTCCAAAAGGAATATAATCGGAGCCAACCACACACTGAATTTGAGAATCATGAGTATCTAAATAATTTTTTAATTCATCCTCAGTTTTATAATAGTGATAATTAAGAACAGCCAATGGAGAATGAAGGGATTCATCTTCCTTCATTAATAAAAACCCATTTTCGATTAGCTCAACTTTGTTCATCATATAAACCGCCTTGTTATAATCGTAATTATTGGCATATTTATTATGATTTACAATCTCCTTAAATGGATAAAAAGCTTTGAACAGATTATCTAAATTATATCCTGAAGGCAACAACACCTTGGTTACATTTCTGCACCCTTTTCCAAAATAAAGAAAAACATCCAAAGCAAAGTTTGATAACTCTTTCTCCGTTTCATTTCCGTTTATAACTGCAATTGAAGTTCTATTCTTACGAATCAAATTGGGATATTTCCCAAAATAGCTTTCGAAATATCGAGCTGAGTTATCGCTTCCGGTTGCAATAACAGCATCAAATTCATTAAGTTTTGGGACAAAATGAATGCGAGATTCAAATCGAGGTTCTATTGTTTTTAACAAATTAGCAACTGCAGGCAATAGTAAATTATCCTCAGAGGAAGGTTTTGCTAATAAAATATTCCCTGAAATTAACACACACAGCATATCATGAAAACCAACCATGGGTATATTGCCAGCCATGATTACTCCAACTTTTTTATTTGCATCAATTACATTGTATTTCTCTAACCAACTCTCCAACTCCACTTCTTTCAGCATAGATACAATTCCAGCAATAGAATTTCTTACATTATCCTCTGTAAACCAACCATTGTGGATTTTGGATTTAAGTATAATATGATTGAACGAATCAAATTCTTCTTTGGTTAATCCACAAGAAAAATCTGACCATTCCTTCTTTTCAACAAAGTTTTCGAGGACTTTTCCCAACTGAATAAATGCAATTTTTCTTTCTTCCAAATTCATGTCGCAAAGATAAAAACAAAACTGAGGTTTAGACTCTGACTTGACTTACAAAAAGAAAAAATGGTAATAAAAATAGACTATCGTCTGTTATTGTATTAATTTTGTAAAAAAATAACGAATACAATGGCAATAATTATAACACAAGAATGCATCAATTGTGGGGCGTGCGAGCCAGAATGTCCAAACAACGCAATTTATGAAGGAGGAGCAGAATGGAAATTTTCTGATGGAACTGGACTGAAAGGAATGGTAAAACTATACGATGGAAAAGAAGTAAACGCTGACGAATATCAAGAACCAGTGGATATGGATGT
>JBMYYT010000298.1:0-2696 GCA_049609665.1 Flavobacteriales bacterium
CCGTTGATGAAGCGAAATGATTGATGGTTAAATCTAAGGTAATTACCGAATCACAACCCACACTATTTGTAACAGTATAGCTGTCAATGGTATCTTGATAATAGGTCACTCCATTTATCCATGTAAGACTATCGCAATCTGCTAGGATTTGCATACTGTGGCTCGATTGTAAAATGGTTAAATCTAACGTAACTATACTATCACAACCTAAAGCATTTACCAACGTGTCTTTAGCCGTATTGTTACTGGAATAGTAAGTGATTCCATTTATCCACGTTAAGCTATCACAGGCTATTATAACATCCGTATAAGTTGAACTATTAATGATAGTTAAATCCAAATAAACTATACTATCACAGCCCAAAACGTTAACTAAAGTATCTTTTGCCGTGTTGTTACTGGAATAGTACGTAATTCCGTCAATCCATGTTAAGCTATCGCAGGCTACAATGGTATCAATATAATGATTAGGAAAACCAAGAGTTAAATCAATAATAAATACACTATCCGCTCCACAAGCAGCACTCAAAGTATCAAAATAGACACCACTTTGTGTATAAATAGAATTTCCACTTGGAGAAGAATATGAAAGTGAGTCACACAAAGAAACAACCATAGTAGTAGGAACAGCAAAACAACCTTCTGCTGCCCCAATATCTCTTACTCCGAATATAGGTGCATTTTGGGCATCAGAACTATCAAGAGGGTTGCCATTATCAATGGCTATACTCCCAGTTCCAAGAAGCACTGTTTTGGTAATTCCACCATTAAAGCTTAAGCCTTGAAGATTCAATTGAGCTAATGAAACATTGAAACTATCCAGTGGGGTCATACCGTTCAAAGAATCACTAAAAATATTGTATCCACTGGAAACAAAAACAGGATTGTTAAAACTCGAAAGTCCGCTAGTATTAACTCCGTTTTCAACAAAAATACTACTAGACAAATTAAAATTACAACTGGATGATAATCCGAAAACACCTCCAATTCCATTAACTGCTGAATTCATAGCAATTGTTGAGTTAGCTATGTTAAAAACACCATAAAAAGAGTTTTCACACATAGCCCCACCAGTTCCATTTAATGAAGAATTTTCCCAAAAAGTTGATGTAGATACAGAAATTATAGAGGGACCTCCATTTGACTTCGAATAAATTCCGCCCCCATTTCCTAAAGCCACATTATTATTAAAAGTAGACCCATAAACATTCGTTCTAGAATTCTTCGATTCCAAATAAACACCCCCTCCAGAATTTGCATAATTTCCAGAAAACGAAGAGGAATAAATGTCTACCGTAGACCTCAAACTGTTATATTGCCAATTTGTTGCCAAACAATAAACACCTCCTCCATTATTTCCTGAATTATTTGATATTTCCGAATCTTTTATTGAAACAAAGGAATTACATGAACCCACATAAACTCCTCCTCCATTACCAGTGCCAATATTTCCTTTTATAATTGATTTCTCTACAATAACTGAAGCTCGCGAATATCTGTACCCAGGTAAGGAAATGCAATAAACACCAGCTCCATTTGGCGATTTATTGCCTTTAATAATGGAACCTTTAATTACAACATAAGAATTAAACATTGGACCGTTACAAAAAATTCCACCACCATCGTCACTGGCCTGATTATCGTAAATAATACAATTTTTGATAAACATGGTATCCCAACTATTCCATCTAAAAATAGCCCCACCGTCATATTGATGAGAAACCGATGTATACCCATTTCGTAACACTAAAGAATCTAAAGTTACTTTTCCAGTCTCCCAAAATTTAAAAATTCTGCTTGACTTATTACCTGAGAAAAACAAAGTATCTTGAGAATTATACATGCCAACAATAACTACATCTAAACTATCATCAAACAAAATCTCTCCACTCGTCAAAACAATACTATCAGACCCATTGGCAATTAAATTAGGATTAAATCGAATGGTATCACCTGAAGAGCAACTGTCGGCAGCTGCACGCAACGAACCAAAACCAGAATCATTCAAGCTATCTACCACCCAGGTGGTTTGAGCTTGAGTAGAAATTGCAACAAATACTGAAAGTAAAAGTAATAATCGTTTCATAAGGATTCAAAAACAGAGTTCTTTATTGAGTATCAATTAATTCTGTGACAATAATAACTGAAATCATTCTTTTCCAAAAGACTCGAAACAACAAGTTATCCATAAAAAAAAGGAGAAGTCATTTCTGCCCCTCCCTTTTAAAATTACTAATTTTTATAACTCTACATTTTCACTAATCGAATAGTTTTTTGACCAGAGTTGTTGGTTACTCTAATAAAGTAAACACCTGACTCAAATTCACTTAAATCAATCGGTATGTTTTTATCCGTACTTCTTGTTTTCAAATAACTCTTCCCGGCCATATCCATAACATTAATTTCCACTTCGGTGGCATTTGCCCCTAGCGTTACGTTTACTTTTCCGTTAGTTGGGTTAGGATAAACACCTATAGTGGTGTTAAAATTCCCTTCTTGAATTCCTACATTTGTTAGCACTACACAGTCTGAAGTATCGTTACAAGATCCATCGGATATTGCTACTTTATAGCTACCGTTTTGAGTAGCCACAAAGCTCTGACCAGTCTCTCCTGCTATTGGACTATCATTGGCGCAATCTATCCACTGGTACTGCATTCCAGCGGCATTTGCTGTAATCATAGCCCAATTATTTG
>JBMYYT010000299.1:0-2696 GCA_049609665.1 Flavobacteriales bacterium
GAAAATGTTGATCCAGGAATAATTTTGTTTCATGTTGATGATTATGAATATTACACCAAAACTTTATTGAAACTAATAGATAAAGGACAAGCACCACCTTCATGCCTTGCTGACTTTGTTGATAGCTATCAGCGAAGAGTAAAGGAAAAACAAAAATGGATTTATGGAATTTATGAAGGAGAATTTCCTGAATATTATATTGATTACGAAAATCTTGATAAAAGAAGAGTATCAATAGGTTTACCAACCATGGAGATGCAACAAAAACTAAGAGATTTACGAAATCAATATTATTTTCCTGTTGAGGAGTGAAACCATATTATAAGTTTATCTGCGATGTCATTTCCTTGAAAAAGGAAATCTTATTCATTTGTCATTCCAAACTTTTATCCTGAGCGAAGTCGAAGGGTGATTTGGAATCTAATATTAGAAAGAGCAAACGAGTTACAAATCAACTAAAACAAATCAATTACTGAACTTTAGATTCCAGCTCGTAGGCTGGAATGACATAGAGTATATATAAACCTGTACTTGCTCGTTTTAAGATTCCCGACTCCTCGGGAATGACAATGTGTTTCCAAAGATTCGCTAAATAGCTTAGATCAACATAAATAAAATAAGAAATAATTCTATTTCATTTTAACATGTAAAGAAACATAAAAAACCAATTTTATAATTGAATAAAAAAATGAAATTACAGAAAAAATAATAACGATAATATCAAAGCTAATCCATTCTGAGTTTAAAAATTCATCTAATATTTGTACCAAAAAGACAACAAATATAGAACACAAAAATAAACCAATAATTAAATTGCCATAAATAGTAAATTTCGAAATTTTCTTGGATTGATTTGAATCCTCAAAAGAATCAATAATGTCATCATTAATTGACCTAATATTTTTTGATAATTTGTAAATATTATCAATCTTAAACCATGATAATATTGATAGAAACATAAAAGGAACAAAAATGAATATTGACAAAATATCTTTCCCTTCTTTTACAAAATTAATTGATAATAAATAAATTAGAAAAATAAAAAATAATGGATTATAGATTTTAGATAAAATAAAATAAAGTCTATTCATTTTCAAATATAAAAAATCCTCAATTGTTCTCACAATTGAGGATTAAAAACAAGATCTAACCTATTAATTTACAAATGAATCACTTCGCCATAAGCGTCAGCCGCAGCTTCCATAACAGCTTCACTCATTGTTGGGTGAGGGTGAACAGTTTTGATAATGTCATGACCTGTAGTTTCTAATTTTCTTAAAGCTACAATCTCTGCAATCATTTCTGTTACATTACTCCCAATCATGTGTCCTCCTAATAATTCTCCGTATTTAGCATCAAATACTAATTTCACAAAACCATCTTTGTGTCCAGCTGCACTTGCTTTTCCTGAAGCAGAAAAAGGAAACTTACCCACTTTAATGTCATATCCCGCATCTTTAGCTTGAGCTTCAGTCATTCCTACAGAAGAAACTTCAGGTGAGCAGTAAGTACATCCTGGAATATTTCCATAATCCAAAGCGTCTGGATTTTCACCAGCAATACTTTCTACACAAATAATTCCCTCAGCTGATGCCACGTGAGCTAACGCTGCTCCTGGAGTACAATCTCCAATTGCATAATATCCTGGGATATTAGTTTGGTAGTTTTCATTTACCAAAATCTTTCCTTTATCTGTAGCAATTCCAACATCTTCTAATCCAATATTTTCAAGGTTAGATACAATACCAACTGCAGAAAGAACAACATCACATTCAATTTTCTCTTCTCCTTTTTTAGTTTTAACTGTTACTGAACATCCTTTTGAAGTCACATCTACTTTCTCTACAGAAGAATTCGTCATTACTTTAATTCCTTGTTTCTTGAAACTTTTTTCCAATTGCTTAGATACATCTATATCTTCCACAGGAACTATATTTGGCATATATTCAACAACTGTAACTTCCGTTCCCATAGAGTTATAAAAATAAGCAAACTCCACTCCTATTGCACCAGAACCAACAACCACCATCTTTTTTGGTTGTTTTGGTAAAGTCATAGCTTGTCTATATCCAATGATGTTTTTACCGTCTTGAGGTAAATTTGGTAATTCTCTTGATCTTGCACCAGTAGCTATTATTATGTTTGATGCAGAATATTCTGTTGTCGCTCCTTTTGAGTCAGTAACCGCAACTTTTTTTCCAGGAAGAACTTTTCCAGTTCCTTCGATTACTTCAATTTTGTTCTTTTTCATCAAGAATTTTACTCCTCCGCTCATTCCTTCTGCTACTCCTCTACTTCTTTTTACAATAGCGTCAAAATCATGTTTTGCATCTTTTACGGTAATTCCGTAATCTCCTGCATGATTAATGTAATCAAATACATTAGCACTTTTCAATAAAGCTTTAGTTGGAATACATCCCCAATTTAGGCAAATTCCTCCTAAACTTTCTTTTTCAATTACAGCAACGTTAAGTCCTAATTGTGAAGCTCTTATGGCTGCAACATATCCTCCAGGACCCGTTCCTACTACTATTAAATCATAACTCATAGTTGTTCTATTTTTGAATGTGAATGCTAAATTAATAAAACTGTATCTATTATTTTAATCCTTTGAAAACTATTCTAACTTAAAAACAAAAAAATCTGTCTAATTGATTCAAATTCAAAAATCGGTGAAAAAATAAGAGTTAGTGGTG
>JBMYYT010000300.1:0-2673 GCA_049609665.1 Flavobacteriales bacterium
AAGGTTTTTTTTGTCCCTCAGAATCAAATAACGGAAAGGTTTTTAACTGTTTGAATTTAGAAAGTATTGGATTCCATCTTGACTCTTCCAAAGGAGTGTCGTAAGTTCCGAAATCAAAATCTTTCCCCTTAAAAAAAAGATGTATATCATAAAATTGGACAGCCAAAACTACTATCAAGATTAAAGATTTAATAATGTTGTTGATTTTCAATTTGGAAAACAGAACTGCAAAAAACAATAGAATCAGGTAAAAAACAACCCAAAAGGTTCTGGAGCTCGCTCTGAATACATTTCCAATTTTTGTAATAAAATTGGGTATATCATACTCCAACAATATTTTATCGCTGAATGTCACAGTATTGGTTACTGAAAACAGAAGAATTGCAAAACAAAAAAACAATAAGGGAAGAAAGTAATAATACTTCTTGACCTGAATTGTTTTTATTTTTCTTAACAAGAAATAACCCAATGTAAATATTCCAAACAGCAACAACCCTACTCCAAAATACATATACCCTTCATATTGACCGATATACATACTTTTTTGTTCGGATAGAATAGAAGAATAACCTCGGGAATCAAAAAATGCATTTAGATTCATGCTATACTTCCCAAAACTATTTTCGATACCATTATCTACAGTACCAGAAAAACTTAAATAACCCACGGAATACCAAACCACCAGCAGAGCCAACACACTTAGAACAGGAATAAAAATTAACTGTTTTATAGTTAGTGATTTATCATAAAAATAATTTTTGAGAGGAAGAATTACTGTAAAACCAAAAACTATCAAAGTCAAGTAAGGATGCACCAATGAACTAATAATTAAAAGTATAAATTGACTCCTATTAACTTCCAGGGTATTCTCCTTGTCAACAGGCTTAGTATAAAGATATATTGCTGCCAATATCAACCAATGAGCACATAATGCAGGATGTATTTCTCGAAAGAGAAGCACAGGATTTGCGGTTAAAAGAAGAGATATAATAACAAGTTGAATTTTTGAAAAATTGTACCGGGAAAGTATTTTTATTATATAGAATGACATCAACAGAAAACACAAGAAAAACCAAATTCCAAAATACTGAAAATCAGACGGTAAAAACGAAGAAAATAATTTAAATGGCATTGCAAATAACGGAATAGAATCCGTCAAGCCGACATTAGTTGATATCGGATGATAGTAAGAGTCAATTGTTCCGATAGGAAATGTCCATGATTCATTGCGATAAAATGCCCAGCCTAAATAATGCTGACCCCAATCATGCCTTACTTCCATCAACCAATTTATATTGGTAGGTATTAGTTTGTCCAATCCAAATTTCAACTGAAATATTAGAATTGAAATACAAGTAGATACTAATAAGTTAAAATGTTTTGAGAAGTAATTGAGCATAAGCTATTTGTACTTTCTTATCAATTTAAAAATATCTCTTCCAATAAAAAAACTATCTCTTTTCCTTATTTTTGAACCGTTTATATCCTTCCACTTCTTTAACGGATATTCAATACCCTCAAACAATAAATTATCGTTAGTTAACCGTATAAAAATCTCTATATCAAACAACCAATTTGTAACGAATTCGCTTCTCGTAATAACCTCTAACACTTGCCTATCAAAAATTTTTGCTCCACATTGGGTGTCATAAATTTTAAACTTAAAAAAAATATTGATAAAGGTAATTACTCCTCTTCCAATTAAATGTCGATGCAACTTTCTATCAATTTTTGAATTAAGAGTCGCTATTCTGGATCCAAAAATATACTTCTTATCAGAATTTAATAATTCCTGATATAGTTCCAAATAGTCTTCGCTCTCGGTCGAAAAATCAGCATCTAAATACCCGAAATGCGTATATTCATTCCTGTTTTTTAATGTGACAAAACTTTTAAAAATTGTTTTTGCTTTCCCCTCGTTTTTATCATAATTGAAGACTTTAATTGCATCACTCTCTTGAGAAATATCATTCATAAGAGTAGAAGTATTATCCGTAGAACCATCATTGGATAAATAAACATCAATCTGTTCTGTGTGATTAATTAATTTGAGAATTGAAGATTTTTTGAGTCTCTTTTCTTCGTTATAGCATGGTATGACAACTGCGAGTCTTCTCATTTTCTTTAATTCTTTCATAAAGGTAAAAAATTAAACTCATTTAACTTTTTACAATATAGTGGTAACAAAGATGTTCTTTTAAGTATAAATGTCCAAAATTTATTTAAATCAAGAGGTAGAATAAAAAATCCTGTTATTTTTACCCCACAATAAAAACAAAGATATTTTCAGGATTGAAAAACTTATGGCAACCATGAAACAACAACTTTTTATCAATATTTTCCTGCTATTTTCCTGTCAACTATTTTTTTTAACCTCAACATTAGCTCAAGAATCTCCTCAATCAACTAATTTTCGTTCTCCCATGGATATTCCATTGGTTGTAGCTGGGAATTTTGGTGAAGTCCGCTCCAATCATTTTCATACTGGCATTGATTTTAAAACTCAAAGAGCGGAAGGCAAAAAGATTTATGCCATAGGGGACGGTTATATTTCCCGAATTGGCTACTCTCATTACGGGTATGGGAAAGCTCTTTATGTAACTCATCCAAACGGTTACACCAGTGTTTATGCACACTTATCTCAATTTAAAAGTCCAATTTCTACTTTCGTAA
>JBMYYT010000301.1:0-2669 GCA_049609665.1 Flavobacteriales bacterium
CAGGACAAATTGTGATAGACAAAGATGTAGTAATAATGGGAATAGATAGTGCTTCAACCCTTATTGATGGAGGTAATCTAAGTCGAATATTCTATATTGCTCCGGGTGTTAACGTTACTATCAGCCATGTTAAGCTTCAGAATGGAAAAACTAAGGAAGGAGGAGCCATCTACAACAGAGGTAACCTAAACTTGGATGCAGTTTCATTAGTAAACAACAAAGCTCAAATTTCAAATCTTGGACATACCAAAGGTGGAGCCATTTATAATAAAGGTCGTATTACGATAACCAATTCAAGTTTAATAGGAAACTCAACCATTGCAAACGGAGTTTCAAACTCTTATGCAGGAGCGATATTCAATTTGGGAACTTGTATCATGACAAATTGTGTTGCCAAAGGAAATTCTGCGGTGAGTTTTCACGGATTAGTTTTAGCGGGAGTAATCTACAATCATGTAGATTCAAAATTTGAATTAACCAACAGCCAGATGATTGCAAATGAAGCAAGAACAGGATATTATGGATATGGAGGAGCAATAGTAAATAGGAGAGGTGTTGTTTCTACGATTACTAACACAAGCTTGATTGATAATTTTGCAAAAAGTAACGGGGGAGCCATTCACAATTTACATTTCCCGAACGCTATCACAATAGTAGGTGGTGTATTGCAAGGAAATCAAACAGAAAGTGGACCGAATGATATAGGACAAGGAGCTTTTGATATTAGATAAATGAAAATTTTTACTTGTGAGTATCTATAAACGAAATAAGTTCTTGTGTATATAATGTGGGTTCGTGGCTCATTGGAGAATGGCCTGATTTATTAAAAACAACTAATTTTTTATTTGCAGAACTAATTAGATTAAAAGCATCATTTGCCAATTCGGGAGCAACCACAAAATCATATTTCCCAGCTAAAACTAAAGTGGGAATAGTTACTTTAAAAAGTTGATTAGTGAATGAAGTTTCTTGAATTTCTTTGCTTAGTAATGTGTTCGTAAGTCTTCCATTTAACTGGCTACTAAGAGGATTAATAGGACTAAATATACCTCCACCAGAGTTTCCACCTTCACCTATTGGATTCAACACTCCGTCTTCAAAGAGCCATTTTTCCACTTCAAATGCTTTTTTGTTTATTTCAAGGGATTGTGCATCAGTAATAGAATTTGTATCAATTCCAGATGCCCAAGTTTTTATTTCTTTCCATTTATCTGTGCTATTACCTGCTGTAATTTGTTCATCAGCAGTTTTAAGAAAAAGCTTAACGGATTCAATATCATTTTTTGGCATATCATGGGCTCCATTGGAGGTAATCCATCCTTCCACATTTTGTTGCAAGTTACCAGTAATCATGTATTTGGGAGTAATTGTTCCACCCCAAGAATGGCCGTATGCAAATACTTTAAGGTCCTTGCCAAATTTGAATTTTAATGTTTGAATTACAGCATCCATATCAGCAACCATCTGAGCAATGGTCATGTTTTCTTTGTTGAATTTTCCATGACTCATTCCTTGACCACGTTGATCCCAATAAGCCATACAATATTTCTTTTCTAAATCGACAGTCCAAGGACCAGTTCGGTATTCCAATCCATTTCCTCCTGGTCCTCCGTGAACGACTAATACGAGAACATTGGATGCTATATTTCCACGAAGATAAACGGCCATATCTGCTCCTTGATGACGCACATAAATGGTTTCATTAAGATTATCTAACGCTTGTTCTTTTTTACAGGAAAAAAACAATAAAACCCCGATGATTATGATAATAATATTTTTCATTTTGTTTTGTTTTTAATTTTTTCAATAAATTTTCCTTGATTTATTCCAAATGGCAAAGACATTCTAATTCCAAGTTCTATACTCATATCATTTCCAATACTTGCACTCTGATTGAGATAGATATGATATGTTGATCTCAAGAAAATATCTGTAGGGATTGATTCTTTTAGCGTATATCTTTTTCCAAAAGAATATCCGACAGAGGGAGAGAAATATCCTCTTGACGAACTTCCAATTTCTTCAACTCCAGAAGGTGTGACTTCATAAGTAACTCCAGAATTAAATTTTCTGAAATATCCCAAACCTATTGAAATGTCTGAAATATAAAGACGTTTGGTATATCGCCTCCAAATTAAATCGCCATTGATAAGCAATCCTTTGTGAGAATCTCGGTGTGAGTAAAAAGAGATGCTTGGGGCGAGAATCAAATTTTTTCTGATTGTTTTTATTTTTCGTTTTTTTTCTTTTGTTTTTTCTTTCAAGTAGAGCGAATATTCAAAACCAGCTTTTATTCCAGGATTTACTCCAATATTCCCAAAATAGGAAAGGGAAAACGGTGTTTTATCAGGAATAGAAAAATCTCGATTGAATTCTTTCTTCTGGCTGTAGACATTACAAATATTGAATGCCAACATCAAAACAATTAGTTTTTTCATAGTCGTTATTGAGTAATATTAATTTAATTTAAATTTCTTTTTATAATGTTTGTTCCATTTTGAAATTAATGGAGCTAAAACAAAAGTAGGTAAAAGCCAAAAGATAAAATTCCAATTTCCTAAATCTCCAGTTAATCGGTAGATGTTGTTTACCAAAAATGCCGTAAAAGCAGCAATGAAGGAAGCCATCATCATATTGAGGTGATGAAACCACCACCATAATTTCTCATA
>JBMYYT010000302.1:0-2664 GCA_049609665.1 Flavobacteriales bacterium
TACAGTTATAGTTTTTTTGGTCTTTCTTCCAATAAAATTCGGTTTCAAGATTTGACTTATGCATTGAAAGATTGGTTAGATGTTCATTAATATTATCCCGAAGAAATACAATATTCCGTTTAAGCTTCCAACTGTTAGACATATCATTCTCATCAGTTAGTACCAAGAAAAATCTATTAGACGCATCAAATTTCGCTTCTCCTTGATTTTCATAAAACCACTTTTTTAACTCGGTAGGATTTGCTTCCGCTTCTTCTATTATTATTCTTTTTTGTTCCTTGAGGTTGGCGATAAATTTTTTTGCTTCGGGTCTTGGATCTTGGGACACAACATTATGTAAATGTAATTTCAAAGATTTGGCTTTCAAATCTGTTGGAATATAAATTTTTAATTGACGACAAATTTGTTTTAATTTAGTTAATTCATTTCCATATCCATGAGCTTTTAGCTTATCTTTCAAAAGTTGTTCGGGAAAATACGTAACTTTTAAATCAAACGGAATATCATTGATGAAAAAATCAATTTTCTTTACTAAACCAACTGTTGGTAATACAATTTCGTTGTCTTTAAATAAATCTTCAATAATAATCGAAGTCCAATGATTATACCATGAATTTAAAGTATATCCTCTTAGGCTATTTAGAAGTTTTCCTTCGATTTCTTCGTTTATTCCCTCGTAAGACTGAATTTTCTTTACATAATTATTGACAATATTTTTTTCTAAACTATTTCCAAAAGAACCACCCCAATCAAAGCTTTGAAGCCTGTTTAATTGGTCAATTAAGTAATCTTGATTTGTTAATCTTCCTGCTCTTTCTTCTTGATATTTTTTATTGATGAAAGTATTGAGCATTGCGTCAGTTATGGTACTGATTTCGAATACATGAGGAAAGTATTTTTTTGAATTAATGGCTTCAAGACTAATGTTGTGTTCTTCGCAAAATTCTTCCATTGTTGCTTTGCGAGACATACTTCTTAGCTTCAAAAATCGAATTCCTCTACTATCATTTTCAATAGTTGGAAAATCATTATTTCTAAATGCTTTATCAAGTTCACAGAACTGCAAGTTCGTCATACGTTATCCATTTTTGTGTTTCAGAGAACTCAAAATTCTCGGTAAGTAATTTCAGTAAATCAACTTCTCCAATTAAAATTTTCTCTTTAAAAACCATTTTCATAATCCGAAGAAATATTTCATTAGTATCTAAAGGTTCAGTAACTAACCATGTTTTTATACTGGAAATAAATTTTTTTGATATTTCTATATCTGAGTTGATTGTAGATTTCTGCGGTAAATCTGATTTTTGAAAGGTAGCTAATACATCCCCTTTAACGCTTTTAAGCCTGTTAATTTGTCTCGGTGTAAAGGATTTCTGGACTAACCACTCAAAGTCAATCAGTTCAAACCCATTCTTTATACAAGCATTTGTAATAGCCTTCCACTCTAATCCTGAAAGAGAATGATAAGTTAGAGAAAAATATTTATTTGGCTTTAAAACACGCCTAATCTCTGAAAACGCTGAATTAATATCAGCTTCAAAAGATTGGTTGTTTTTAATTCTTTCTTTACTGTCCGAAATTACTATTTCGTTTTCATAATCAGGAGATAATTTTAACCATGAATTCCAAATTACACTTTGTTCAAAATATGGAACTGCATCACCATAAGGAGGGTCAGTAAATACATAATCAATTGTTTCTGATTTTATATTAAGTTGTTTTGCATCATTTTGTGTTATTTCAAAACTGTTGTTATATTCCGTGTTATTAAAATTCAATTCACCACAATTTCCGAATTGTTGCAAATAATCTTTCTTTCCTTTTATAACCTTTTTGAGCCTATTCTCAAAATACCTTAGAACATTGTTTTCCAAATAAGTTTCTCCTGTGTAGAAGCCAGTCATCCATGCTCCTGGTGCCATTTCACCCCTACTTTTAATTGGAGGAACAAGTCTTGAGCAATTAGCCAAATTTGCTGTAAAGGCGACTTTAAATAATTTCTGTTCTTTGCCTGTCGAATATTTTTCGATTAATTTCAATAATCGAGCATGGCAAGCAAGTGTTCTTACAGTAAAAAGGTCTGATATTCTCATACCTCTTTTAGCAGAAATTCGTGAATTTTGTATCAATTCTTTTACAGGATACCAATCTGAGATTTGATAATTTTTTTCAAATTCCAAATAAGCTTTTACCTGTTCTATTGATAACTTAATTTCTGTTGCTTTTTTATCTCCGTTTTTCTTATACTTAGCTTTAATAGGAATATCGTTTTTATCCCTTAAAATGGCGATTAATTGAACAAAAGTATCATCAATTTTCCATTCAAACCATTTTTTATTGTAAGATTCAAATTCTGATTTTATCTTTTTCCATTGATTTTGCACAGAGTCCAAATTGACTTCTTTTTCTAAGAGTTGTTCATTTAAAAAATAAGCAATTGGATTGAGGTCATTAGAGATAATATTTCTATTCAAAATAAATGCTTCACAACAAAATACACCATATCCTGAAAAAGGGTCAAATACAGTATCTCCTTCATCAGAGTACTTCTCAATTAAAGACTTGAGGTCATTGGAAGGTTTCTTTCCCCAATATTTATGCATCTCATATCGGTCTCTTTTTTGTTTCAAATTTCAAAATTTTAATGATTGTGTAATTTGCTCG
>JBMYYT010000303.1:0-2656 GCA_049609665.1 Flavobacteriales bacterium
ACCCGATATTTAAAAATTATTATTGAACAAGGATAGGTTCTTTAGAATATTGATTTTCTAAAAGAGTAATGATTTTAGTTTTAAGATAGGAATTCTCTTTTACAACTTCTAAGTATTCTCTTTCTAATTCTGAGTTAGGAATAGGTTCAGGTGTATACATTTCACTTTCCCCTAAAAAAAGCCATCGTAAGTTAATCTCAGGAAAGTGTTTTAACATAACAACTGCTAAATCAATTTTAGGAGTTTTGACTCTTTGAGTTATGAAGTTGGAAAGAGTACGTTGATCATATCCTGTAATTCGTGAAAATTCATTTTGACTAAGGTCTTTTTCGGCTAAAAATATTTTAAATCGTTGATGAACTCCCATTTTTTACTAAAAATAATGATAAATCTTCAATTATAGCGTATATTTTTTTTAAACTACGCTAAATTTACGTAAAATTGTTTTATTATTTTAAAAATTAAGGAGCAATACCCATTTTCGACGATATGTATTACTCCTAATATCTAAAACGATATGTTCAAAAATAAGCATTTGCCATCAAATAGGCAAACAGTAAATTCTCATGCCTTAACAGAAGGCAAAACATTAAAAACTATTTTTCTACGAACTAAAAAGGAAAACTTTTTAGTCCTTCCCTACTCTCTTCCCAAACCCGATATTTAAAAATTATTATTGAACAAGGATAGGTTCTTTAGAATATTGATTTTCTAAAAGAGTAATGATTTTAGTTTTAAGATAGGAATTCTCTTTTACAACTTCTAAGTATTCTCTTTCTAATTCTGAGTTAGGAATAGGTTCAGGTGTATACATTTCACTTTCCCCTAAAAAAAGCCATCGTAAGTTAATCTCAGGAAAGTGTTTTAACATAACAACTGCTAAATCAATTTTAGGAGTTTTGACTCTTTGAGTTATGAAGTTGGAAAGAGTACGTTGATCATATCCTGTAATTCGTGAAAATTCATTTTGACTAAGGTCTTTTTCGGCTAAAAATATTTTAAATCGTTGATGAACTCCCATTTTTTACTAAAAATAATGATAAATCTTCAATTATAGCGTATATTTTTTTTAAACTACGCTAAATTTACGTAAAATTGTTTTATTATTTTAAAAATTAAGGAGCAATACCCATTTTCGACGATATGTATTACTCCTAATATCTAAAACGATATGTTCAAAAATAAGCATTTGCCATCAAATAGGCAAACAGTAAATTCTCATGCCTTAACAGAAGGCAAAACATTAAAAACTATTTTTCTACGAACTAAAAAGGAAAACTTTTTAGTCCTTCCCTACTCTCTTCCCAAACCCGATATTTAAAAATTATTATTGAACAAGGATAGGTTCTTTAGAATATTGATTATCTAATAAAGTAATGATTCGAGTTTTAAGATTGGAATTTTCTTTTACAAGTTTTAGGTACTCTTCCTTCAAATTATTAGGAACTTCTTTTTGAGGTATTAGCATTTCACCTTTTCCTGTAAGAAGCCATTTTATACTTAAATCAGGACAATTTGCAACAATATGTCTTATTACTTTAACTGATAATTGCCGATTACCATTTAAAATTCCATGCAAAGAATTTACAGTTGAATAACCTATAAAAGAAGCAAATTCTTTTTTAGGCATCCTTTTATAAATTCGATATTCCTCTAATCTTTCGCCTTCACTCATTTCTATTAAACTTGTTTTCTATGAAGATTTTAATCAAAAATGAAAATACTTTAATCAAAAATGAAATTTATTCTTATATTCGTATAAATATTTATAATTTTATTTTTTCAGTAAAAAACGGAGTAATACCTATTTTCGACGATCTGTATTACTCCTAATAACTATGTTATCATGTTCAAAAATAAGCATTTGCCACCAAATAGGCAAACACTAAATTCTCATGCCTTAACAGAAGGCAAAACATTAAAAACCATTTTTAGAGTATCGAATAAAGAGAAGTATTCTCTTATTTCCGATTTTGCTTTACAAGATAAGCGTTTATCGTTCAAAGCCCGTGGTGTTCTCTCCTACTTACTTTCTAAACCTGATGATTGGATCATCAAAGTTTCTGAATTAAATGATGCTTCTCCGCAAGGAAAACGGGCGGTTCAATCTGCTTTGAAGGAATTGAGGAATTTGGGTTATGCTAAATTAGCATGGATTAAAGATGGTGAAAACAGGATGAAATCTCAGTATTTTATCTCTGAATTACCTGTTCCTGAATGGATTGAAAATCCTACTTTGGCGGATAATTTATCGAAAGATTATGCCCTTTCTCCTTTTCAAAAAGCCTTCAATCGAGAGTATCAAGCAAAGGAATTTTTGAGTAATTCAAAGGCTATTTTTAAGCAAAAATATGAAGGTAAATTTGGGGCAAAATTTACTTTTGATTTTTTAATAATTAACCATTTTTAGTTAAGGTAAAATAATGTTGTTCTAATTTTTCAATTCTCTTTTTTAATTCTTGCAATTCACTATTTGTTTTGTTAGCAATAACTTTTTTTGAAAAAATAGATTCAACTTTAACATCAAATAAGATTATAAGTTTTGGAATTAAAGAAACTCTGAAATCGCTTCTACCATTTTCAATTGCAATTAAATTACTTCTAGTAATTCCTAACTTATCAGCTAATTCTTGTTGAGTCCAATGTTTATTTTTTC
>JBMYYT010000304.1:0-2651 GCA_049609665.1 Flavobacteriales bacterium
TGGATAAACCAACAGTGGTAATTTAGGTTAATTCTCATTACGCTTAAAATTTATACCAAAATCATCTTGTTTTCGTTATTTTTGTTCTCCTTGAAAGATTTTAAATGAAAAAAATAAGTTTTATACTGATTTGTTCCTTGATGACTTTAGCCTCATGCAAGATAAATTACAATGTTACTGGACCTCCTATTCCAGATAATATTAAGACTTTTTCTATTGACCAATTTACCAACCAAGCTACTCTGGGACCTTCTACCATTGGATTTACATTTACCGAAAGCCTAAGAGAATTGTTTCAATCACAAACTAAACTTGAATTGGTTTCAAGTGATGGAGACTTGAGCTACGAGGGAACTATTGTCAATTATACAATACAACCTATTGCTATTCAAGGAGATCAAACTGCTTCGCAAAATAGATTAACTATTTCCATCAAGGTAAATTTCATCAACAAACACGATGATAAAAAGAATTTTGACAAAACATTTTCAAGATTTGCTGATTACCCAAGTTCAAGTGATGTTGGGCAATTACAAGACGAATTGATTACAGAAATTTTTGATCAATTGACTCAAGATATTTACGACAAAACTTTAGGAGATTGGTAACAAAAAATTCTTTTGTAGAGTTAATGAAGGATCCTTTTTCGATTTCCGAAGAAGAGACTCAGGAACTTGTTGAACTTTCAGTTCAATTTCCTTACTGTCAATCTGTTTCTTTATTATTATCCAAAGCATATCACAATCAAGAAAGCTTGAATTTTGACTCTCAACTCAAGGATACGGCTATAATGATTCCCAATCGTAAAGTGCTTTACGACCTTATTCACTCTGAAAATGTATCGGAAGAGACTGTCCCTCAAAAGGAAACTGAAATCGAAATAGTTGAGGAAGTAAAAGAGGTGATAATTGAAGAAAAAGAGGAAAAATCAATTCCTAAAACACTTGAGAAATTAGTTGTTGAGAAAAAAGAGGGACTAATTGATAAAGAAAGTCAAGAGCTGGAAAAATTAATATTGACAAGTGCAATGGGAGCAGTTCCGTTGATTGAAGAGGATGATCCTGAAACTGTTCAAAAAGAACAATCAACCTCAACATCTGAGAAATCTACGTCTAATACAAAGCCAAAGTCTAACCAAACTTTTTACGACTGGTTAAATCCACAATCCTCTGAAAAAGTGGTGATTGAAGTGCCTGAGTCTAAAGAATCTAACATTGAAGAAATGGTGGATAAATTTATAAAAGAAAGAAAAACAGACAGTAGCCATATCAAGATAAATAAATCTTCATCTTCTAAAGAATTTTATTCTCCCATTAAAGTTGCCAATCAAAGTTTAATTGAAAAGGACAATTTTGCTACAGAAACTTTGGCGAAAATTTATGTAAATCAAGGATTACCAGAAAAAGCAATCAGAATTTATGAGAGGTTAAGTTTGAAAAATCCAGAAAAAAGCAGTTACTTTGCCGAACTAATTCAGAAAATTAAAAAAACACAATAAAATGGGACTTGTATTTATTCTATCCATAGTAGCAGCAGTATTGCTTATGCTAGTTATCTTAATTCAAAATCCAAAAGGAGGAGGAATTGATTCATCATTTGGAGCAGCAAACCAGTTGGGTAGTGTTCAAAAAACTAATGATGTAGTTGAAAAAGCTACTTGGTATTTGGCAGGTTTTATCGTGGTATTGGCATTAGCTTCAAGTTTTTTGATTGGTACTCCAGGTGCAGAAGAAATTTCTACAAGAACTGATGCAAACTACAGAAGTACAATGCAACAAGATGTTTCAAATATTGGCGGTCCGGTTCAAGGTGAAAATCAAAACCCAACCAAATAATTAAAAACAAACATTTTTTTGAAACCCCATTAGCTTTTGTTAATGGGGTTTTTTATTTTTAACTAGTATGAAAAAGAAAATTGTGTTCCTGTCAGGTGCTGGAATGAGTGCCGAAAGTGGGATTTCTACTTTTAGAGATTCAAATGGATTATGGGAGAATCATGCGATTGAAGAAGTTGCCACTCCTGAAGGGTTTGCCAAAAATCCAAAATTAGTATTGGATTTTTATAATGCTCGAAGGAAACAACTGTTTGAGGTTGAGCCAAATGTAGGTCATCAGCTAATATCCAAATTGGAGGATAAATTTCAAGTATTTGTAGTTACTCAAAATGTAGATGATTTACATGAAAGAGCGGGAAGTTCATCTGTATTGCATCTTCATGGAGAGTTAAGAAAAGTCCGAAGCACATTGAATCCCGAGTTAATTTATACTTGGAAGAAAGACCTAAATCTTGGAGATAAATGTGAAAAGGGCGCTCAACTTCGCCCACATATTGTGTGGTTTGGCGAAGCAGTTCCTGCAATGGATGAAGCTATAGAAATTGTTCATCAGGCTGATGTTGTGGTTGTAATCGGGACTTCACTTCAGGTATATCCTGCTGCGGGGTTAATGAATTACGCAAAATCTGATGCTAAAGTATTTTATATTGATCCCAAGCCCAGTATTTCTTCTGATGAAAAAGTAACGGTAATTCCAAAGACTGCTTCGGAAGGGATGAAAGAATTGATAGAAATCTATTTGAGTTAAAATTTGGTAACTTTATCTCATGACTAAGAAAAAAATCATTGACGGAAATCCACACCTACTGTTTGAAC
>JBMYYT010000305.1:0-2626 GCA_049609665.1 Flavobacteriales bacterium
TAAGGTGGAATCTTGTTTTTCCGTTAACTCCAATTCATCATTCATACCCTCGTTTAAACCTTCGTTAAAATTAACTTTCATTGAATTGAAGTCTTCATTTGAATGTATCAAAGTTATGTTAAGAAAAGTGGCTATCGCAGTTGAAAAAACCAAAAATCGAATAGGGTTTATTAATTTTTTTCTGTCCTTTTTGAGGTATTCTTCTATCACAACCTTCGGTCTTAATATTAGTTCCTTAATTGTAAATAAAATCCCTCTTTCAAAGTTCAAAACAGAAAGAACAAACCCCATTAATCCCTTGAAAGTTATTCGTTTAAGCTCATAACCTTTGTCATGAGGACCTAATTCATCATGCGAAGAATCAATATTTCCGTTTATGCTATTATCTAATATTTCATCTACGCCTTCTTCCATAAAGAATTATTATTTCTCTAAAATACTTTTAATATTCGGTTTAAAATAATTGGGGCCTTTCATCACTTTTCCATCTTCTCTGTAAATTGGTTTTCCATCTGCTCCCAATTTACTCATGTTACTTTTTTGTATTTCTTCAAATACCTCCACAATTTTGTGTTGCATGCCATGAGCTAAAATTGTCCCGCACAAAATATACAATTGATCGCCAAGTGCATCAGCAATTTCCACCAAATCATTGTCTTTGGCTGCATCCCAGTATTCTTCGTTTTCTTCACGCATCAATTTGTATCTCAAATCAATAGTGCTTTTCCCAATGTCAGATTTTGGCTCATTTTCGTTGTTTATTCCAAAAGACTCATGAAAAGTTTTTACATGATTTACGATGGTTTCAAAAGTGATTTCTTTACTCATTTATGTTATGTTAGTTTGTTGTAAAATATATTCAATCGCCTCAATTCGGGCTTCAGTTTTTTTGTTTGCGTCAATAATTTTCCAAGGGCATTGCTCTGTATCGGTTTTGGCAAACATTTCTTTTTTATACTTGGTAAACTCGTCCCAAAGTTCGTGAGCTCTTAAATCAACTGGAGATAATTTCCACTTTTTCAAGGAGTTATTTCTAAGGTCTTCAAATCTTTTCGCCTGTTCTTCCTTGGTAATAGAAAAGTACAATTTTATTAATTTAATCCCTGAATCCGTAAACATTTTTTCAAATGGATTTACTTGAGCCATGAATTCTTGATACTGTTCTTCCGTACAAAATTTCATGGCTGGTTCAACTACAGCTCGGTTATACCAGCTTCTGTCAAAGAAAACCATTTCGCCTGGATTTGGAAAATGATTGACATACCGCTGAAAATACCATTGCCCTTTTTCTTCGGTTGTTGGTTTTGGTAAAGCCACAATTCTGAAATGTCGAGGATTAATTCGTGAAGTTATCCTTCTGATAGCCCCTCCTTTTCCAGCTGAATCTCTACCCTCAAATAGTATGACAATCTTTTCACCGTTAGCAATTACTCTTTCTTGAAGTTCAATGAGCTTAACCTGAAGTTCTCTTAAGCGCTCTTCATATTTTGTAGCTCTTAAAGCTTTTTCTATATCTACAGAATTGCTTGATAATAGCTTTTTCAACCCAATTTTGGAATTGAGTAATTCTAAATCTTTTTCGTTTAATTCCATTAATCAAATTGTTTTAAATGTCTGTAATACCGTGCAATTACATTAGGATCGGGTAATAGATTTGCTTTTGCGTTCTCCTTTTCTTCGTAGTCAAATTTGGATAGTACATACCTCATGGATTCTAACCTTGCTGTTCTTTTATCATTGGTTTTTACAATAATCCATGGACTAAAATCAGTATGTGTTTTGGAGAACATGAGCTCTTTGTACTTTGTGTATTCATCCCAAAGTCTTTGACCTTCTTTATCCACAGGGCTAAACTTCCATCTTTTTAAAGGATTATCTAATCGAGAGGCAAATCGCTTTGCTTGTTCTTCTTTGGAAATAGAAAACCAAAATTTGATAACTGTAACTCCATCTTCATAGAGCATGTGCTCAAACTCGGGAACTTGTGCCATAAACTGGTTGTATTGATCATCTGAACAGAAGCCCATCACTGGTTCTACAACTGCTCTATTATACCAACTCCTATCAAAAAAAACAATCTCACCGGGATTGGGTAATTCTTTAATATACCTTCGAAAATACCATTGTCCACGCTCAACTTCGGTAGGTTTACTTAATGCTACAACCCTCATTGCTCTTGGGTTAAGGTGTTCAGTAAATCGTTTAATTGAACCTCCTTTTCCTGCAGCATCTCTTCCTTCAAATAGAACTGCTACTCTTAACTTTTTCTCATAAATCCATTTCTGGAGATTTACTAACTCCGCCTGAAGTTTTTTGAGTTGTTTTTCATATTCTAAATCCCATTTTAGCTTTTTAAAATTTTGCCCCTTTTCTTCTGCGAGTTTGAATATATCAGCTCGAGTTTCTATTTTTTCTAAATCTTCTTTTTCTAAAAACATGTACTTATTATTTACTCTTAAAATTAAAAATAATTAAACTCTTTAAAGAATATTGGATGTTAATTTTAGTCATATTTTTTTATGAATTAAATTGGTGGATAAGTATTGGTTATCAATTATCAAAACAGATGGGTTAAAACCTAATTTTATAACATGAATGGATAAGGGATTTGTTAACTTTTTTTAAC
>JBMYYT010000306.1:0-2537 GCA_049609665.1 Flavobacteriales bacterium
GTATCCGTTTCCATCAATTACTGGCGAACCTGAGTTACCACCAGTTATATCATTATTGGATAAGAAATTTACTCTTAATTTACCATCCGCATCTGCATATTGACCATAGTCTTTGTTTTTGTATAATTCCTTTAGCTTTTCTGGAATTTCAAATTCAGGATTGTTTTTATCTTCCTTTTCCATTAATCCTTCCATCGTTGTGTAATAGCTTCCTACTCCATCTTGGCTTCTTAACATCCCAATTACTTTATCACTCATTTTGTATGACAATACTTGACCGTAAGTCAATCTCTGAGTTGAGTTTGCATTAGGATAGAAACTTTTTTCTGGTTGCATTAATCTTATTCCCTCTACAAATAACCTATATCCTTCTTCCATTTTTTCTTCGGCTTCAGCAAATTTCGCAGCTGAACCAAAATACATCGCTAAAAAATCATTGGCAGAAACAATTGCAGGATCTTTATCAATCTTTTTCAAGTTCTTTCCCTTTTTCAATTTAGCAATAAGCTTGTTCATTTTCTTTTCTTTCATCAAAGGCGACTTGCAAAACATTCTTTTAGCAAATCTTTCGAAGTTTGCTTTTTTAACTGTTGCAAAAAATGCTGGATGTTGAGCTTTATCTACATTCTTGTAGTAAAGATTGAATAAACTACCTACCAATTCTTTCTCAGTTTGTGCATCATAATCCTTAAAATGCTTTTTTGCTTGCCCTTCCAATGCTCCAATCAACCTTTCCATAGTTGCAGCTTTTTCCTTTTTCAGAGCTTCTTTAGCTTCACCATCAGCTTGTGCATCAATTGCATCATCCATTTTTTTGGCAGTCATAGAAATGGCATTTATTATTCTTCCACATCTGTATGCAAAAAGCACGTAATCAGGGCCTCTAACTCCAGCTTCCATTACATAGGTATTGCCTTTCTCGTATTGATCGGTTAACTTATAATAATCTTCTATGTCTTTTAAAGCATTTCCGTACTTTTCTTTTCTTTTAGGATCTGCGTTATACCACTTAGTAAATTGGGCTTCAAGAGCTGCTTTTCTTGCTGCAACTCCATTAGTTTGTAATTGCTCAGTTTGCCCTTGGTAGTATTTCCAATAGTTGGCTGTTTGAGCAAATTTTGCAGCATATTTTATTTTTACTGCCTCATCTTTTTTCATGTTTGCCCTCATTACAGCTAACTTCACATCTCTCACCTCAACAACAGTAGGCCCAGTAATATCAATAGCTTGTTTTACCCCAAAAGAAGATAAATATCTGTCTGTGCTTCCTGGGTAACCCATAATCATTGCAAAGTCACCTTCCTTCACTCCTTTCATATTGATAGGTAAATGGTGCTTTGGTTTCAAAGGAATATTATCAGCAGAATATTTTGCAGGTTTTCCATCTTTACCCATGTAAACTCTAAACATACTGAAATCACCAGTGTGTCTTGGCCACATCCAGTTATCAGTATCTCCTCCGTATTTCCCAACAGATTCAGGTGGTGCTCCCACTAATCTAACATCGTCAAAAGTTTCGTTTACAAACATGTAAAACTCACTTCCGTAATAAAAATCTCTGATATAGGCTGTATAATGAGTTCCTTTAGTTGCCTTCTCAGTTAATTCTTTTTTAATTTCTTTAAGCTTCTTTTCTCTCTCAGTTTTATCTGTTATTCCAGCAATCGCTTTATTCACCTCTTTTGATACATCCTCCATTCTCACAAGAAAAGTCACAAACAAACCTGGAACATTTTGTTCAGCTGCTTTATTCTTAGCCCAGAAACCATTTTTAAGTATATTATTTTCTGGAGTAGAAAATTGTTGAATAGCTCCATAACCACAGTGGTGATTAGTCAGCATTAATCCTTGATCCGAAATGATTTCTCCTGTACAAAACCCACCCATAGATACAATTGCATCTTTTAAACTGGATTTGTTTACACTGTAAATTTCTTCGGCAGTTAATTTAAGTCCATGCTTCTGCATGTCTTTCATATTCAGTCTTTTTACAAACATTGGGAGCCACATCCCTTCGTTAGCTTTTAAGCTAAATGTTGAGAATAACATAACTACTGCAAGTAGTATTGATAAGTTCTTTTTCATAAGATTTTTAATTTTTATTATTTTTAGAGATACTAAAGTAATAAAAATTCAAATGAACTCTTTCTATTTTCTTTGAATGGTTATTAACTTTGATAAAAGGCACGATTCCAATGAATTTAAATCAAATAACTGTTCCCTCTTTGGATGTTGAATCCTCTATTTTTTTCTACCAAAAGTTGGGACTTGAATTGATTGTACATTCCGATTCGCATTATGCTCGGTTTATCTGTCCAGATGGAAAAGCTACTTTTTCAATCCTGCAAGTAGATGAATTGCCTCAAGGAGTTGGAATAAAAGTATATTTTGAAATTAATGAATTAGATAAAAAAGTAAATGAGTTGATTGATAAGGGAATTGAATTTGACCAATTACCGGAAGACCAACCCTGGCTCTGGAGGGAAGCTTACCTCAAGGATCCTTATGGAAATCAACTGATTCTATATTTTGCAGGA
>JBMYYT010000307.1:0-2504 GCA_049609665.1 Flavobacteriales bacterium
TTAATTTATCAAATGCAAGTTTTACAATCTCTTTACTTTTATCCCAAACGTTACAATAAAGACTTTCAACGTCAATAATTGCATCAAAATAACCATCTTCAAAATCGTTTAATTTTTCGTGGTAATCTCCTGCAATTATTTTTCCAATTCTATCACCCAATCCCTCGTTGTTCAATCTCTTTGTTGCATTATTACATGCTGTCTGGCTTCCTTCAATACCATAAACCGTAAAACCTTCTCTTGCCATATACCAGAGGTTTGCTCCTGGTCCTGAACCTATTTCCAAAAGTTTAACCTCACTTCTATCTGGAGAAGAGTAAAAGTTTCTTGCTACGAATTTTATTAAAGGTATTGATGGGTATTTTCCCCATTCTTTTCTTTGAAAAATATCTTCCCAAACGTCAAAATTATTGTTTTCCATGTTTATTTTTTTGTTTTAAATTCTTACACTACTTGTTATGTTCACTACTCTTTCTTCTAACCATTCGGCATTTGACAAATCCGCTCTTGGTGAATTCTCAAACATTTTTAAATCATTCATAAGTCCCCAAATGGGTCTTGTCATTATTCCCATGGAATTTGTTTCCTCTAAAAACCGATTCCTTTCAGCTTTATTTTTCAAAATCACTGCATTTAACCAATAATTTGACTTAGCATTTTCAACTTCTCTAACAAGATTAACTTCTACAATTTTATTAAAAAAATCTGCATATAAATCAGATAACTCTCTTTTGTTTTCAACAAACTTTTCAAGTTGTTCTAATTGTGCACAAGCAAGAGCTGCATTCAAATTTGGCATTCTGTAATTATAACCAACAAAATCATGTCTATACTCCCATTTATGCGGAATTTTGGCCTGAGTAGAAAGGTGCTTTGCTTTCTTCGCTAATCGTTCATCATTTGTCACTATGGCTCCACCACCACCAGATGTTATTGTTTTATTTCCATTAAAACTAAAAACACCTAATAATCCAAATGTCCCAGTATGTTTTCCTTTGTAATAAGAACCAAGTGATTCTGCAGAGTCTTCAACTACAGGGATATTGAAGGAATTGCATACTTCAACTAATTCATCAATATAAAAGGGTAAACCAAATGTGTGCATAGGAACACATGCCGAGATTTTTCTTCCAGTTTTCTTATTGTAACAAACACCATTTCTTAATTCAGCAATTTCTGATAGATAAGTTTTTAATTTAGAAGGAGATAATCCCATGGTTTCTTTATCAACATCTACAAAGTGAGAAATGGCATTGCAATATGAAACTGCATTGGCAGTGGCTATAAAAGTTAAAGGTTGAGTAAGTACTTCATCACCTTCTTCAACTCCCGCCAACAGTAAAGAAAGATGAAGTGCATTGGTTCCATTTACAAGAGCAACCGCATGCTTGGCCCCAGTAATTTCACACATCATTTCTTCAAATTTATCTACATATGCACCGACAGATGAAACGAAAGTAGAATCAATTGCGTCTAACACATATTTCCGTTCATTACCCACAAACCTTGGTTCGTGCAAGGGGATAAAATCTTCTTTGACTTTGTAAACACCTCTTATGAATTGCACCAGTTCTTTTGTCATAATTTACATTTTACTATCCAGATACTTATTCATTTCAACATGTCCAAAATTTGGAATCATTTCATGAAACAAACTCACAACATCCTCTTTAGTCCATTTTTTTTCTGTTCTGTATCTTTTTATCTTATCAAGAAAGTAAGTTAGCTTTTCTTCCTCATAGGTAGGCTCATTCTTTATCACACCTAACTTTTGGTGTTTATCGAGATCCAAAACTTCTTTTTCTGTAAAAAACTCCTCGAAACTTTTTTCTCCTGTTGTATTACTTTCAGAGAACAAACAGGGCCATTGATTGTTTGAAGAAAGCAATTCCACTTTGTCCCTTGCTTCCTGTTCCGTTTCACATAAATAAGGTTCTAAGCCTCTACCTCTTAGGTACCTTTCTGCAATTTCTGAAAAAGTAATGAGGTGTAAATCATGATCAAGTTTTGGGAAATAAATATCTCTATTTTCTCCAAAAATTGTTGACATTAGACATAACTCACCAGACTCCTCGGGCACTACGAAGTATCTTCTTACATCAGATGGTGCAGCAATAGGTTGATTCTTTTTTAGTCTTTGGTCGAATCCGTGTAAAAGAGATCCATCGGAAAATGCAACATTGGCAAATCTTGCTGTAGAAATGGTAATATCCTTACTTTTTTTCTCATTACAAACATTTCCATAATTCTTTTACTTGCTCCCATCATATTAACTGGGTTAGCTGCTTTATCTGTTGATACACAAAAATATTTTTTCACACCCTTTTCAATACATTGATCAATTGTCTTAATCGTATTCAAAATATTTACCTCAATCATTCGCATAAGGGTATAGGGATCTTTTTCGCTCCTTACATGCTTCAATGCCGAAAGGTTTAATACATAATCATAATCTCCATCGGACTCAAAAAAAGCATCGTACTCCAATGAAGCAATATCCAAAA
>JBMYYT010000308.1:0-2498 GCA_049609665.1 Flavobacteriales bacterium
TAATGTAACATCTCCTTCAAATTCAGGTCTTGTTTTCTGAAGTTGGATAAGATTATCAGTAATCTCTGGGAATAATTCCTTGAGTTTATTTCCTATTTGTTGTTGCATGAAATTTCTTTGTGTTTTAGAACCACAAAGATACAATTTGTAGGAGAACTATGAAGCAAAATTAAAGACTAAAAACCTGAAATACTTTCACTATGTAGAGTGTCTGTCTCAATATTTTGGCTAACTTGGTCATCAAATCAATTTTTTAATGTCAGATCAATTAATTTTAATTGCAGCAATAGGAGTTTTAATTTATTTAGCCTCAAGGTTAATGAAAAAAATACCTCAAAAGGAGCCAACAGAAAAAAACGACTTGAGTGCCTCTTGGAAACAGACATTGGAATCAAAAGTTTCATTTTATAATCGATTAGCGCCAATAGAGAAGGAAGGATTTGAAACTCGTATTTTTCAATTTTTGAACTCAGTTTCCATTACACCAGTTGATTGCGAAGTTGAGGAATTGGATAAAATCCTAATCGCTTCCAGCGCTATTATTCCTGTTTTTAATTTCTCGAATTGGACTTATCCCAATTTAAATGAAGTACTTCTCTACCCAAAACCTTTCAATGCTGAGTTCTCCCATGATGGCGATGCCAACATCCAAGGAATGGTGGGCAATGGATTTATGGACGGAAAAATGATTCTTTCCAAAACTTCTTTGAGATTAGGTTTTCAGGCAGAATTGGACAAAAAAAATGTAGGAATTCATGAATTTGTTCACCTCATTGATGGAGTTGACGGAAATATTGATGGAATCCCTAAAGTATTGATGTCACAACAATACTCGTTACCCTGGTTGGATTTAGTTTACAGAAAAATAAATGAAATACAAACTGAGAAAACTGATCTTAACGTATACGGAGCAACCAACGAACAAGAGTTTTTATCTGTGGCTTCAGAGTATTTTTTTGAACACCCAAAACAGCTACAAAAGAAACATCCTGAACTCTATGAAATGTTGAATTACTTTTATTCGGAGAAGGATTAATACAGAATAAACTTTTAAGGTTTAATATTATTGATATGTCTCATTTTCTTCATAAAAAAATCCTCTTCGTTATGGGAAGAGGATTTTCAATCTCATGTTGTTTAAGGTCTATCTAAATAATGATACTGGAAAATTTTGAGTCACTTCTTTTCCTCCATAATATCCTTGCAAAACCACAAAGTAAGTACCATCAGAGAGTTCGTTTCCGTTTTCATCTCTGCCATTCCACTTAAATAATGTTTCTTCTGATTCATACACTTTTTGCCCCCACCTGTTATATACCTTTACTGATAAAGCATCATAACATCTATCAAAAGAACCTTGTTCAAGTTTAAATTCATCATGGATACCATCTTCATTTGGAGTAAATACATTGGGAACTTTATAAGATGGCAAAGGTCTATCAATGACAATTTTCACCTTTTTTTCAATGGAGTCAATAGAACCATCACATCCAAGAGAATAGCCTATCATATTCAGATTAAAAGTATCAATTGAAAGGATTTCACAATTATCTGGATTCCAACAAAACCTCACTCCTACCTTACCTACTCCTTCAAATTGTGTTGCTGAAAGCTTTTTTACTTTCACATCAGTTATTGTCTCAGTTGCCCCAGTGATGGAATTTTTCCATTCAAAATCATACTTCCCTGATGTATTGGCTGGAGGCAATATTGCTACTGCTCCAAAAGGATAAGCATCAGAAGTTATATTAATATAAAAAGTATCCTCATCATTCTTATCAAAAGCTGCTAAATCAAAGCATCCATTTTGATCAAATTGTAACGTTTTAACTTCCTCGAAATCATAGTAACTCGGTAAATCATTGTATCTGCAATTCAGAGCTTCATATTGCAAATCTCTTACCGTTTCTCCAATTTTTACACCATTTCTGTATTCATCAATTCTAACAGAGATAACATACTTACCTAATTGGCGAGGTTTAGCGTTGACACAACCCGTTTTAGAATCAATTGAAATTATTCCTCCTGGACCTAAATAATTAATCAAATCAACTCCAGTGTTCCAGGGGCTATAATTAAATCCGCAAGTTGTTGTAAAAGAAGCAATAGGCTGAACTAAATTGTAAACCAAGCTATCCCCATCCGCATCAGTTGCAGAAAAATCAATGCATTTCATATATCCCAAACAGAAATAACCATCTCGAGGATAATCAACAAACTTGGGAGTGCTATTTCCTCCAGTTAATGCTGGATCAGGTATTTTGGTGTATAATCCCATACTTGATGTTGCAATATTTATTAATCCCGAATTACGAGCACTTATTGAAAGTGAAGCCATATATCCTGATGGATTATTAGGTAAAGAGGCAATAGAACCGTGATATTCATATTGCTGAACACATAAACCCGGAGGCGTGTAACATTCATCCCCAAAAGGAATATTAAATGTAGAATCTAAACTTACAGATACATTTTGTGCAAAAACACAACCAGATTGA
>JBMYYT010000309.1:0-2495 GCA_049609665.1 Flavobacteriales bacterium
ACTGGGCTTTATGCGTTAAATAATACGGGTCAACGCCAATACAGTGACCGCCAACTAAACCAGGGCGAAATGGTAAGAAATTCCATTTTGTTCCAGCCGCAGCTAATACATCGTAGGTATTAATTCCAACTCGGTTAAATATAATTGACAACTCATTAATCAAAGCGATATTTACATCTCTTTGGGTATTCTCTATAATCTTAGCTGCTTCTGCTACTTTGATTGATGCCGCTCTATGAACTCCAGCTTCAACCACCAATTCATAAGTCTTTGCAACTTCTTCAAGCGCCTCTGGCGTGCAAGCTGAAGCCACTTTTACAATCGTGCTCAACGTATGTACCTTATCTCCCGGATTAATTCTTTCTGGAGAATATCCTACGCTAAAATCTTCTTTCCACTTCAATCCCGATACTTCTTCCAATACAGGAATACAGTCATCCTCCGTACATCCGGGGTAAACTGTAGATTCATACACTACATAATCTCCTTTTGATAATACTTGAGCAACTGTTTTACTTGCACCCAGCAATGGAGTTAAATCAGGTAAATTACTCTCGTCAATTGGTGTAGGAACCGCAATTACATAGAAAGAAGCAGATTTTAAATCTTCTAAGTTTGCAGTAAAAGTAATGTCCGTATTTTCAAAATCAGATGCCTCCAATTCATTACTCGGATCAATGTTATTTTTCATCAACTCAACCCTTTCAGCATTGATATCAAATCCAATTACTTTTATTTTTTTTGCAAATTCAAGAGCAATTGGCAAACCGACATAGCCTAATCCTATTACGGCTAAGGTTGCTTCTTTGTTTATTAACTTGTTGTAAATTTTAGTCATAAGTCTTTAGTACTTAGTCTTCAGTGTTTAGTTTGTCATATAATCCCAAAGAAATAATTTTCAAATCTTTTCTTTTTATCTTTAAGGTATCACATTTCCAGTTATATTTCTTTTTAAAAATCAATATTACATTTTCTTTTTCAACTTTCCATTTGCCTTTCCTATCTATTGAATAACATCCTCTGATAGTTTGATTGAATTTGTTATTTTCTTTCAATTTGATTTTACAACTATTATATCCAAAAGCAAGTTCATAAGTTCCTAATAAGTCATTTTCACTATACTTCAATTGAGAAAACAAAAGAAAAACTATTATTCCAAGGGCGATATGTTTTAAGGTTGTTTTCATTTCAAAAGCCGGACTTCGAGACATTTTTGTTTTTCGTTTCACGATAAACAAAAACCCTCAGCCCTCAGTTTATCAATTATCAATTATCAATTATCAATTATCAATTATCAAATTTACACATTTTCAAATGAACGCCATTAAGAGATTAAATCATTCAACAATTAACTCATTATTACATTAATACCCTTGTTCGTCTCTTACTTTGTAAATTCTTTCGATAATATCTACCACTTTCATTCCTTCCAAAGCATTTGTAGTAGTTGTCGTGTTTCCATTTAATGTATCCACCACATTCTCAATTACATAATTATGATTAGCTGCCGAACCTTTGTAAGGTCCATAATCATTAGCAGGATTACTTGGCGGAAGAACTGGCATTTCGTATCCTTCAATATGACAATATTCTACCTCATTCATGTACTGCCCTCCTACTTTCACACTTCCTTTGCTTCCAACTATGGTTAAACTACTTTCTAAATTCTTATCCCAAACTGCTGTAGAATAATTCAAAACTCCCATTCCTCCTTTTACAAAATCAAAAGTCACTAATCCAGAATCTTCAAAAGCTGTACTTTCTTTGTGGGTAAAATCCTTGAAATTTCCTTTGATGTTGTCAATATCCCCACACAACCAATACATAATATCAATAAAGTGAGAGAACTGGGTAAACAATGTTCCTCCGTCCAAATCTGGAGTTCCTTTCCAACCTCCTTTCTTGTAATATCTATCGTCACGGTTCCAGTAACAATTCAATTGCACCATGTGGATATTTCCTAATAATTTATTCTCTACTATTTCTTTCAACCAAGCTGAAGGTGGAGAATACCTGTTTTGCATCACACAGAACACTTGCTTATTCTTTTTTAGAGCCAAGTGCATTATATCTTCACAATCAGCCTTAGAAAGTCCCATAGGCTTTTCACATACA
Source organism: Flavobacteriales bacterium (assembly GCA_049609665.1). Taxonomy (GTDB): domain Bacteria; phylum Bacteroidota; class Bacteroidia; order Flavobacteriales_D; family CAJJDF01; genus CAJJDF01. The sequence continues at coordinate 2,116 of JBMYYT010000309.1, forward strand.
ATATGTTTGTCTGCTGCAAGGGCTAACAAACTATGTGAAGCATGAATTCCATTTGGAGTACTCACAGTAAGTACGTCAAATTCTACATTACTTGCCAATAATTCTTCTATCGAATTGAAAAAAGGAACTTCAAAATGATCTATTCCCAATTCTTCTTTAGGCCTAATGTCACACAAAGCAGCCAATTCAGCTCCTTCATTTCGCGAAATCATTTCGGCATGTCGTTTTCCGATATGTCCATTTCCTACTACTGCAAATTTTATCTTATTCATCTTATAGTAATTAGTAAACAGTAATTAGTGATTAGTACTAATTACTTTTCCTCTTTCTAATTTATATTCTTGTTTTGATTCGGGGCATGTTGCATTGCCATCAGAATC
>JBMYYT010000310.1:0-2493 GCA_049609665.1 Flavobacteriales bacterium
AAGAAATACGAGAAAAGAGATTCATACGAAGTGAAAGCTTACAAAGCAGCAGTTTCAGCTTATAGTAAAATTTTGATAAATCCAGAAAAAGTAAATGAAATGTTAGTGCTTAAAACATCAGGGTCTAAGTTTAAAGTAAAAACAGATTCTGGAAATTACCTAACCAACCATGTTTCGGCAATAAAACATACCAATGGATTGGATATGATTGTTTATCACCCAAAGAGTAAAACAACTGGTTTGGTCAAAGACTTTAATGATGAGTTGTTCAAAAGAGATATTTGGCACAAAGCTGAAATTTTAAGTTCAATAGATACGGTGTTTTGGACGGTTAATGAAAAAGGAAATTGGTATATAATCAATGCAGGGAAAGCTTACGATAAATATGAAATTACTAAGCTTAAATACTCTACCGATAATCCAGATGATGTAATTGTATATGTGAATGAAGTAGCTACCTACAAGATGAAAAATTACAGAAATGCAACTCATCATAAGTTATATCCACTGAGAAGATTGTAAAACAAAAGAGCCATTTTGAATTTCAAAATGGCTCTTTGTTTTTTAACTAAACACATCCTTGACTCTATCAAAAAAGCCCTTGTCTTTGCTCGATGGGTTAGGAGCAAAGTTGTCCGATTTTTTTAGTGTCTCAAGCGCTTTCTTTTCTTCTTTAGTAAGGTTTTGGGGAGTCCATACGTTCACATGAACCAAAATATCTCCTTTGCCATATGAATTTACAGAAGGCACTCCTTTTCCTTTTAATCTCAAAGTTTTACCGCTCTGAGTTCCAGCAGCAATTTTGAATTTTACATTTCCACCCACAGCAGGAATTTCAACTGAAGTACCAAGAACTGCATCAGCAAAGTTCAAATACAAATCATAATGTAAGTTTTGTCCTTCTCTTTTTAAAGATTCATGCTCTACTTCAGAAATCACTACCAATAAATCTCCAGCAATTCCGTTTCCTGGAGCATCATTTCCTTTTCCACGAACATTAAGTTGCATTCCATCTTCAACTCCTGCAGGAATTTCAATAGGGATGACTACTTCTTTACGAACCATTCCGTTTTGGTCACTTCCAGCGGGTTTTTTACCAATAGATTGACCTGATCCATTACAAGTAGGACAGGTGCTTGCTGTTTGCATTTGTCCCAAAAAGCTGTTTACTACTCTGGTTACCTGACCTTGCCCTTTACAGGTATTACAAGTTTTGTATTCAACACCATCGGCTTGAACCAGTTTGTTTACTTTTATTTTTTTCTCAACTCCATTTACAATTTCATCAAGAGTAAGATTAAGTTTTACTCGAAGGTTAGTTCCCTTCATGGTTCTTCTTCCTTGGCTTCTTCCAAATCCTCCTCCGAAGCCACCTCCTCCGCCACCGAAAATATCTCCGAATTGACTGAAAATATCATCCATGTTCATTCCGCCACCGCCGAATCCACCAAATCCGCCACCACCAGCTCCGTTAACACCTTGATGACCAAATTGGTCATAACGTTGTTTTTTCTCTTGGTTACTTAGTATCTCGTAGGCTTCAGCTGCCTCTTTGAATTTTACTTCCGCATCTGGGTTGTCTGGGTTTTTATCGGGATGATATTGTAACGCCAGCTTTCGGTATGCCTTCTTTATCTCGCTGTCATCCGCATTTTTACTAACTCCTAAAACTTCGTAATAATCTCTTTTTGACATCTTGTTACTTTTTTAGACTTATTGCCCAATTACAACTTTTGGAAATCGAATTATTTTTTCTCCCAAATAGTATCCTTCTTCAACTACATCTACTATTTTTCCTTTCAAATCTTCACTTGGAGCTGGAATGTTAGTAATAGCTTCATGAATATCAGCATTGAATACTTCTCCTTTGGCTTCTATTTTCTTTAATCCTTTTGCTTCAAGAGATTTGTAGAATTTATTGTAAATCAATTCAAAACCTTGTTTGATAGATTCGGCATCATCCACTTCTTGGTTGTGAGCCATGGCACGTTTAAAATCATCAACAATCGGCAACATGTTTTTAATCACGTCTTCACTTGCAGATTTGATGATGTCAAGCTTTTCTTTAGCAGTTCTTTTTCTAAAATTATCAAACTCAGAATATAACCTTAAGAATTTATCATTTGAGACTTGAACTGCCTCTTGAGCTAACTCCAATTCTGTTTTTTCTTCAACCACTTCTTCCTTTGGAGCTTCTTCGTTAGTAATCTCCTCATTTTCAGTTGCTTTTTCTGAAGTGTTTTCTTCTTTCAATTCTGTGTTATTTTCGTTTTCACTATTCATTTTTCCTCTGTTATTTTTTCGTTTGAATACATTCAATTTTTTTGCCATTTGCAAATCTAAGTCAAACTGACATAGATTAACTAAAAAACCCTATTAAAATGGCAGATAACTGACATTTTAATAGGGAATAATATCTTTTATAAATATTCTCTTAGAACCTCTTTACATACTTGTCCAAAGTAGTATGTAATTTCATTCCTCTCAAGTTCT
>JBMYYT010000311.1:0-2476 GCA_049609665.1 Flavobacteriales bacterium
TCTTCCATATCGTTTACAATTCCATCAATTTTTGATACAATGTAGTTGTAGAATACTTGAAGTACAATCGCTGCAACTAATCCGGCTAATGTTGTGTTTAAGGCTACTTTCATCGCTCCTGCAATTTGCACTGGCTCAGTTTGACCTGTAATTTCAATAATGTTGAATACCTCAATAATACCAATTACAGTTCCTAAGAACCCAAGCATTGGTGCAGTTGCGATAAATAATGAAATCCATGATAAGTTTTTCTCTAATAAACCAGCTTGCACACTTCCGTAGTTGATTACTGATTTTTCAACAGCTTCAACTCCTTCGTCTGCTCTATCAAGTCCTTGATAAAAAATACTTGCAACAGGACCTCTTGTATTTCTACACACGTCTTTAGCAGCATCAATTCCACCACTTTCCATTGCTTCTTCAATATCATTTAACAACCTGTGGTTGTTTGTAGTTGACATGTTTAAGTAAATTATTCTTTCAATACTCAAAGCTAAACCTAAAAGGAATACTAAGAATACCAAGGACATAAATGCAGGTCCTCCATCAATAAAATATTGTTTGATTTTTTGAATGATACCAACGTTTGTTGCTGCAACTACTGGTGCTTCTTCTTTATTGACTTTAGCATCAGGTTTAGTTTCCGTTTCTGGTGCAGTTTCAGCTGCGACTGGGTTTGTGTCTGCAACAGGATCTTGAGCAAAACTTACGGTGTTAATTGCAAATACAAAAAGACCGATTAGTGCGAATAATGATATTACTTTTTTCATGGTTATTTTTTTTGTCTTGTTTTATTATTTTTTGTTTCTGTTTTTTACTTTTTTAAATACTGCAGAGAGGAAGGGATTCGAACCCTCGATATAGTCTCCCATATACACGCTTTCCAAGCGTGCGCCTTAAGCCACTCGGCCACCTCTCTAATTCTTGTGCTCTATGGTCAAGAAAACTATTTCAAATTTTTTGTCTCTCTTTCAAAAGACACGGCAAAATACAAAAAATATTTTGTTACCAAAAGAAAATTGAATAAACGGTGTGAAATTTAATATTATCGGTTTTAGAAATGTAAAATTTACAGGTTGATTTTTTAAAATTAGTCGATTTTCAAGATAGATTGAAAGTTAAGTTTTGTATTTTTGAGAATAAAGCAAAACATAATAATGAAAGATAATTATTGCATCCTAATGGCAGGTGGAATCGGAAGTAGATTCTGGCCAATGAGTACCGAAGAATTTCCAAAACAATTTCATGACGTATTGGGAATGGGAAAAACATTATTGCAGATGTCTTTTGATCGAATGCTGTTGGTTTGTCCAAAAGAGAACATATTTATCGTTACTAATTCGGATTATAAGGAGTTGGTTATGCAACAGCTTCCAGGAATTACTGAATCTCAAGTTTTGGCGGAACCAAGCCGTAAAAATACGGCTCCCTGTGTAGCTTATGCCAGTTATAAAATCAAGCAGCTGAATCCCAATGCAACTTTGGTTGTAGCTCCTTCGGATCATATTGTGATGAATGAAGTAGCATTTAAAGAGACGTTGGAAATAGCATTGAATAAAGCAAATTCTGAGGATTGTTTAGTCACTTTAGGTATTAAGCCAAGTCGGCCTGATACGGGTTATGGTTACATTCAATTTTTAGATAACGTGGAAGGAACTCCAGATGTGGTGAGAGATGTGAAAATGTTTACCGAAAAACCAAATTTGGAACTTGCGGAGGAGTTTATTGATAGCGGTGATTTTTATTGGAATGCAGGAATTTTTATTTGGACTGTGGATTCGATAATTAATTCTTTTGAACAGCATCTTAATGAGATTCATGAATTGTTTGTAGAAGGAAATAATGTTTACAATACAAAGATGGAAGAGGAGTTTATCAGCCATACTTATGCAGAATGCAAGAACATCTCTATTGATTATGGAATCATGGAAAAAGCACAAAATGTATTTGTGGTTCTTTCGGATTTTGGTTGGAGTGATTTAGGAACTTGGGGAGCGTTGTATGGACACATCGAAAAGGACGAAGCAAATAATGCCGTAATTGGAAATAAAGTAAATTTATATGATTCAGAAAGTTGTATTGTGCGATTACCTGAGGATAAATTAGCTGTAATCCAAGGTCTTGATGATTATATTGTGGTGGAAGAAAAAGGAGTGCTATTAATTTGTAAAAAGCAAGAGGAGCAGAGGATTAAGCAGTTTGTTAACGATATTAAGTTGAAGAGGTAGTTTTTTAATGAGCCAATGAGCCAATGAGCCAATGCATCGATTTTGTCAGATTGAGTGATTTTTCGGAATGAAGTGAAGAAAAATTGTATCGAAATCAGACAAAGCATTCTGAGCTGATTATTTCTAACTTAATTTAAACAGTAGCAATACACTTCAATTCAATTGCAATAGGAGTAGGGAGACAATTTATCTCACAGGTAGTTCTACATGGCAAATTCTCCTTAAAATACTCTGCATAAATTTTGTTG
>JBMYYT010000312.1:0-2469 GCA_049609665.1 Flavobacteriales bacterium
CAATTTAAGAATTATCCCTTATATTTAAGGAAATAAAAAATAGAAAAAATGGATTTAGACGAAAGAATAGAAAGTGTAAAAAGCAGTTCAGCTTTGAAAAAATATTGGAAATGGATATTACTAATAATTATTGGTCTATGGGCATGGATGGGTTACAACGGTCTTGTAAAAGCTCAAGAGCCAATTGCCAATGCCTGGGGAAATGTTGAAACAGAATATCAATCCAGAGCGGATAAAGTTAAAGTAATATCTAAGATTGTAAAAAGCGCAGCGAACTTCGAATACACCACTTTAGTTGATGTTGTGAAAGCCAGACAAATGAAAGATGATCTGAAAAAAGCTGGAGAAAAAGTAGATAATACTGCAAAAAAGATTGAGAATTTTAAAGGTGAAAAAGACGTGAACAATCCAACTTACAGAAACCTACAAAACCAATTAACAGGTTCATTGGGAGGAATTAATGTAGTTTTTGAAAGGTATCCTGAACTGAAAGCCACTGAGGCTTATAGAGATTTTCAAGCTCAATATGAAGGGATTGAAAACCGAATTGCTAAAGCAAGAAGAGATTACAATAAAACCATTGAAACCTATAACAAAAAGGTTAGAAAATTTCCAAGGAATTTAATAGCTAAGGTGTTCGGTTTTGACGTAAAAGAAGCTTTTAAAGCAGATGAAGGTGCCGAAAACATTGAAGCTAATGATATTGATATTTCTCTTGAAAAGTAAAAATGAGCGTAGCCAAATTTTTAGATGAGGAAGAAGAAAAAAGTATTTTAGAAGCAATAAGACTTGCCGAAAAAAACACTTCTGGAGAGATTCGTGTTCATTTGGAATCGAATTGTGAGGGAGATGTATTGGAAAGGGCTCAAAAAATATTCAAGCAGTTGAAAATGCATAAAACAAAACTCAGAAATGGAGTTTTGTTTTATGTAGCAACTGAAAGTCAACATTTTGCTATTCTGGGCGACAATGGAATTGACAAAAAAGTATCAGATAATTTTTGGGATGAGACCAAAGAAATAGTAATATCTCACTTGAAGAAGAATCAAAAAGCTGAAGGATTAGAAGCTGGAATTTTGAAAGCTGGTGAACAACTGAAATCTTTTTTTCCTTATCAGTCTGATGATGAAAACGAATTGTCGGATGAAATATCTACAGGGAAATGACAAGAAATATAATTCTAATTATAGGTTTAATTTTCTCCTTCTCAATTGGGTTTGGACAAAAAGATTGTTTTCCTAAAAAGAAAGATCGAACTTTCGTTTATGATGTGGGAAATGTATTATCCGCATCACAAGAATCTCAGTTACAATCAAAACTAAAGGATTTTACTGATAGAACATCTAATGTTTTAGTAGTTGTTACCACAAATGACTTTTGCGGAACTGATAAATCTCAATTTGCTATAGAATTGGGTGATCAACTTGGAGTGGGAAGAAGTGATAAAGATAATGGCTTGGTTTTCCTTGTAAAACCAAAAGTTGGAAAGGCACGAGGAGAGGTTTTCATAGCCGTAGGAACTGGATTACAAGGTGCAATAACTGATGCTGGTACAAGAAGAATTATTGATTATGAAATAATTCCATATTTCAAACAAGGAAGTTATAGTGGCGGAATCAATGCAGGAGCTGAAACTTTAATGAGACTTGCCGCAGGAGAAATTTCAGAAAAGGAATATTTAGAGAAAGGAAACAGTGAAGGAATGTGGGTGTTTTTGGTCTTCTTTTTAATCTTCATTGTAATTATTATACTCGCACAAAAATACGGAGATGGTGGGAATGACGATTGGGAAAACTACGATAGACATGGAAAACACCGAGGTGGACGAAGAGGTGGTGGAATGCCATGGATAATCATTGGCGGGGGAGGTGGCTCTCGTGGCGGAGGTGGATTTGGAGGCGGAGGCTTCGGTGGATTTGGAGGCGGAGGATTCTCTGGTGGGGGTGCTGGAGGGAGTTGGTAAGTTATAATTAATTCTCTTCATCTGTCATTCCCAACTCCGATCGGGAATCTATTGAAAAGAATCATTCGCATTTAATGCTCTTGTAATATTTCAATGAATAAGATTCCCGCTTTCGCGAGAATGACATCTTTTTAATCGTGATTACTTATCCCTAAACTTTTGCTTTCAGTATTTCATCAAACTTCTTCGCTATTCAAAAACTGAAGCTCATTCGTGCCAGCTAAATTATGTTAAACAGAAAAAGGTCACTTTTTAAAAGTGACCTTGTCCCTAAACAAAAAAAGAAAATTATGAATTGCTATTCCCCAATAGCGTAATCTCGGCTTTCTTAGACCGAAATGTGATTAATTACCTTTATCAATAAAAATCCATTCGATAGTTTCATTGTATTTGATAAAGGCTTTCATAGTATGTGTTTTAAGTAGTTATTTGTCTTTCGACTGATATAAAGTAACAACAAATTTTTGCCAAAAACTTCGCCTTTTATTTAATGGTAGGTTTCATCT
>JBMYYT010000313.1:0-2459 GCA_049609665.1 Flavobacteriales bacterium
ATTTGTGCTGCAAATGAAATGAGCTCTTCTCTCATTTTATGCTGATAATTTCTTCTTTAGTTCCTCTTTTTCTTCACAAGAAAGACATTCTTCGTGTTTGGAAATTTCCCCAAATAAACTTTTAAGAATATGAGAAAAACGCTTATATCCTCTGCATTGTCCACATCTAGCATTGTGGATTCGTAAACTAAGTTTTTCTCGTAAACTAAGTTCATTAAAGTCCTTTCTGTCTATTAAGTGTGCCGCCTCTTTACAATCAATCATTTGTCAAACCATTTTTTATCCAAACATCCTTTTAGCTGAATTTTAGCTCGGTGGATGATCACCCAAAAGTTGGACGATGTTATTTCATACTCATTACAGATTTCTTCTGAATCTTTATTATCGATGAATTTATCAATAAAAATTCCTCTTTGTTTTTCGGGTAATTTATCCACACAAAACATCAATGCTGAGCGGAGTTCGGTATTTTCTATTTCTCTTTCAGCTTCATTAAATTCACTTCCTGGTGTAGTAGCCTCAATCCAATTATTTTCTTCCTCATCGTTTGTTGTATAATGCGAAATAGGTTTGGTTTTTCTACTTTGTTGCTGTCTCCAGTGGTCAATTATTTTTCTTTTCAGGATAGAAAATAGCCAAGTTTTAACTGTGCTTTTTTGTTCAAACCGTTCCCAAGCTTTCAACGCTGAGAAAAAAGTATCTTGAACTAAATCTTTGGCAAGATCACGGTCATTTACTCTATTAACGGTATAATTGAATAGCATGTCCGAATAATCATCTACCCATTTATTTAAATCTATATCTTCTTTTTTTTCTGCCAATTTATAGTTTTTTAGCTTTTTCCCAATATATATCCATTTCTTCTAAACTCATATCTGGCAGTGATTTGCCATCTTTTTTCGATTCAGTTTCTAAGTACTGGAATCTTCTAATGAATTTTTTATTGGTTTTTTCCAAAGCATTCTCTGGATTTACACCGATAAATCTAGCATAATTAATCAAGGAAAACAATACATCTCCAAACTCATCTTCAATTTTATCGGAATTGGAATCAATTTCAACTTTCAATTCTTGTAATTCCTCATTTACTTTTTCCCAAACTTGGCTTTTGTCGTCCCAATCAAATCCTATTCCTCGAGCTTTTTCTTGAATTCTTGAAGCTTTGACTAAAGCAGGCAAAGATTTTGGAACTCCTTCTAACACTGATTTTTTTCCTGTTTTAAGTTTTATTTGTTCCCAGTTTCTTTTCACTTCCTCCTCACTTTCTGCTACTACATCTCCATAGATGTGAGGATGTCTTTCAACTAATTTATCACAAACAGCGTTTAATGAATCCGCAATATCAAAGTCATTAGTTTCGGAAGCAATACGAGCATAAAATACCATATGAAGCATAATATCTCCAATTTCTTCTTTGATGTCATCCATGCTCTCGTCAAGAATTGCATCAGCGAGCTCATAGGTTTCCTCGATAGTCAAATGCCTAAGAGATTGCAGAGTTTGTTTTTTATCCCATGGACATTGTGTTCTCAACTCATCCATGATGATTAATAAACGTTCAAATGCTTTGAGTTTATTTTGCATTTTTTTCTTGAAAATATTTTAATAATTCATCCTCGCTTAAATGAATTGTTTTAAGTCTTTCTTTATGCATTTTGACTGAGGAATGGTTAGGATATTTTTCTATAATTTCTTTGTACGCTTTCTCTGCTCTTTCCATGTCATTTATTTTGTCAAACAAATAAGCTCTCACGTTCATTTCTTCCACAATAGTAGTGTCCATAGAATTTTCCTTAATGCTCATGTCTAATAATCTTATTGCCTCATAATCTTGATTCAAACCTTGAGCAGCTTTGGACGCTTTTCTTATCACGTCTCTTCTTTCTGGACTTTCAGGAAATTTTTCAAGATGCTTTTTCGAAGTTTCTAATAATTTAACCGAGTACTGTTTGCTCATTTCTAAGCTTTTATTATCAATTAAATTGGCCTCAATATTATCCATAAGTAAAAGCAGTTCCGTATCAGATAATAAATCAATGTTAGCGTCTAACAAAGAATTGTCGTTCTCCAATTCTTGAGTTTTTTCAGGTTCTGTAGGAGTTTCCACCTTATCTCCGCATGAATAAATAATTCCCAATCCGAGGAAAGTGATAACAAAGATTTTTTTCATTTGAATATAATTTTTAGCCTTATTGGCATTTGGTAATTTTTTTATTGGTGTAAATATAAATGTTTAGTTTAAGAATTGTCACCCTATAGAATCAATTTTTATACAAGTTTTCCATTTTCAATTTCAAAGGCAAAACATTCATATTTTTTCTTTTTGAAAAATGCGGGAAGTCTTTTTTTATTTGTATCAGTTATAAACACTTGTCCGTAGGCTCCTTCACAAATTTGATTCATTAAATGGGTTATTCTTTCCTCATCTAATTTATCATAAATATCATCCAATAATAAAA
>JBMYYT010000314.1:0-2444 GCA_049609665.1 Flavobacteriales bacterium
CTTGTAAAGGATATTCACTGAAAAATTATTCTTTTCTCTATGGACAAACTTATTTATTGAATAAAAACCTTTATCATTCTTTTGAATTTCAATTCGATAGAAAAATTCATTCATGTCTTACTCGGACAAATTATGTGGGATTCGGTGCTTCCTTTTCCTTCGGTAATAATCAACAGAGTTTTAGTTTTAAAGGAATGATAAATCCAACCAAATTTTCATTACTAATTTCAAGGAAGTCAATCCTTCACCCCTATCTTTTAGTTCAGGCAAATCTCGTTAGAGAAAATAACAGCTTTGCAAATTACAAGAATAATGTTAGCCCAGGAATTGGAATAAACTTAGCATGGAGAATTAAAAACAGAATTTATATTCGTCCTCAATTTCAGGTAAGGTATAACGTAAACGAAGAATATCTTAAAAACAAGGATGGTCTTCGAATAGATTTAAGAATTGGCATTGGAATAAGCTCTTTCCGTTCAAAAAAGAACAGATATAAAAAATGAAGTTCATTCTCTACATAACTGTAATAGTATTGACTACAAGTTGTTTGTTTCCAAAAAAACTAACTAAACCTAACGAGCAATGGAATAATACTAAGACCATTAACTCAATCAATGTTTTAGGTGATACAAATTTTGTTCTTTGGGATACTGCTTGTCAATATTTAGTTGAAGACATATCAAAGAAAATTCAATTTCCTGATTCTTTAAAGGAATTAAGTTTTTCTCAATCGCCAAAAGCAGGAGAGTTAATCGAGAGAATCAATTCTATTTCAGTTTCATTATTTTTTGCTTCAAAAACCAAGATTGATACATTTTATTATCAAGTCAATTATAATTGTCAAAGAAAATTTTCGCCACTTTATATAAGTCCAAATGGAAATGGCATAAATGATTGTTGGGTAGTTCCCGGTTTAAAAAAGTATCCCAAAAATACTCTCAAACTATTTGATAGGTGGGGAAATTTGGTATACGAAAAAGAAGGTTATATGAATGATTTTTGTGGTATACCGAACACTAAATATGGCAAAGAAAAAGCAGAAAAGGATGGGCTATTACCAGGCACCAGATACTTCTATATCTTAGATATTGGTGATTCTAAGATAGAACCCTATACCGGCCTATTAAAGATTATTAAATAGAAAATGAAAATCGGATTGTACATATCAGCAATAATCATTATTAGCAGTTGTTTAACCACTCAAAAAACGGAAAGCACCTCAACTTATGTCTATAAGCCAAGAGTTAATAAAGTTTTGGGTGACACCAATTACAAAATATGGGTAAGAGATTGTGAATACGTTGTGGAAGATATTTCTAAGAAAATCCAATTTCCCGATTCTTTGATAAACAGAGAGTTTTCTCAAAACCCAATTGCTGGCGACACAATAAGTTCCGAATACAGAATTAAAATTGAATTGTATTTTGAAAGTCCTACAAAGATTGACACTTTATTCTACAAGGTGAATTTAAGATGTGGAGCCTCTGATATACCTCAAGTAATATATGGCTGTGGAACACAGGACACGTGGGAAATTCCTTTTTTAAAAGACTTCCCAAACAACACCGTTAAAGTATTCAATAGATGGGGAAATATGGTATTTGAAGAAAAAGGTTATTATACAGGATGGATGGGTACAACAAACTTAAATTTGACTGATTCCGATGGCAAAACCATAAAAAACAAAATGCTGCCTGAAGGGACTTACTTTTATATAATAAATTTAGGCGAAGAAAAACTTGAGCCCATGACTGGCTATATGCAAATCAAAAGATAAAATGAAAATTGGATTTTACATATTGATTGTTTCTTTTGCTATTAGTTGTATACTTCCAAAGAAAAAGAAAGAAGTTCCAGCCACTCCAGCATCTCAAGTTCGAAAATCAATCTCCAAAAAGAAAACAATAAAACTTATAGGAGATACAACTTTGGTATATAAGAACCCAAAATGTTACACAATTGTTGAGTACTATTCTAAATTGATTCAAACCGATTCACTTAATATCATTGGCTCCAAACAGTCCTACAGGATTGGAGATACGGCTCATGGTTACTCTAAAATTCATGTAGAAATCTACGTAGAAGGCAAAAACAATCTTGATACCCTTTACTATAGAGTTAAATTGCTGTGCTGGCAAAAAGGAATTCCTCAATTCCTTAGCCCTAATGGAACAAGAAATTGTTGGGAAATTCCTTTTTTGATTGATTACCCCAATAATACTGTGAAAATATATGACAGACTTGGAAATTTAAAATACGAGAAAAAAGGATATTTGGATCATGTTTGTTTAGACCCTTTTCCTGAAAACATGAAAGAGGGAACACATTTTTACATAATCGATTTAGGAGATGATTCTTCTGAACCACTCTCTGGTTATGTACAATTTAAAAGATAAAAAAAAGGATTGAAGTTAAACTCCAATCCCTTTCTACTTTTTCTGTTT
>JBMYYT010000315.1:0-2444 GCA_049609665.1 Flavobacteriales bacterium
CGTCTAATTGTTTTTGTTTAGTTTTCAATTTTGCTCTGTCCAAATCAATTTTAAGTTGCTTTTCTTTTATTTTCAATAACTCAGCCTCTTCTGTTACTTTCTCTCTTTTCTTGTTCAATTTTTCTTGAGACTTATCCAGCTTCGAAAAAGATTTATCTATTTTACCTTGAGATTTTTTAATCTTAGCGATTCCTTTTTCATATTTAGCTTCTGCTTTTCTTGCCTTTGCAGCAGCTTTTGCTTCTTTTTTTGCTGCTTTTGCCTCTTTCTTTGCATTTTTAGCTTGCTCTTTTGCAGCTTTCTCTTGTTCTTTGGCTTTCTTTTTTAATTCTTTAGCTTTCTTTTCTTCCTCTTTTGCTTTTGCTTTTGCTTCTTTAGCTTGCTCTTTCATCTCCTTTTGCTTTTTCTTAGCCTCTTCCTCAGCATTTTCCAACCTCTTTTTTTCTTCTGCTTTTTTTACTTTTTCGGCTTCCGCTTTTTTTACTCTTTCTTCAGCTTCTTTTTCAGCTGTTTCCTTAGCTTTCTGCTTTTCTTCTTTTGCTTTTTCTTTAGCTTCTTTTTCAGCATTTTTAGCTTCCTTTTTAATCTTTTCAGCTTCTTTTTCAGCAACTTCATTAGCTTTTCTCTCAGCTTCAGCAGTCTCTTTTGCCAATCTATCAGCTTCTGCTTTAGCAAGAATAGCCGCTTCTCTTTCCTTGATTAGTTCATTGTCAGAAACATCACCTCTTGTTAAATTTACCGAGTAAATTTTACCATTCATTAATGTTACATTCTTCATCGTATCAGACGGAAAAGCTGGGTGACTTGTTACAATCATTGCTTTTTCATGCTTATAGGATTTTACCAATAGTTTTGTCATTCCCGTTTCGTTTGCAGTTGAATTAGCAACTTCTAGGTTATTAATAAACACTTTTACATTACTTCCTTTTAGTAGTTCTTCTCCGTTTTTTACCAAAACTGAGAAAGCCACATCATGGGCATGTAAGATTTCGTTATTGTCAGCGTTAATATTTGAGTTAGCTGGCATAGATATTGATAGCGCTATAGCGAACAATATAGTTTTAAAGATTTTCATAATTATAGATTATATTTGTTTTCAAATTTATACTAAGTTAATTATTTACAAGGAATAATAACAAAAATTTAAACTATAATGAAAGCTTTACTACACCGCATTTCCCAACTTATTTTTTTAGTCTCTCTATCTGTGGGAGCTCTTGCACAGAATCCTGAAGGATTTGATAAAATGGCAAAAAAAATGGCTGACAAAACCGTTCCCATTATTAAAACTCCACAAGTTTTAAAACTTCAGAAAAAAGGGAAGAAAGTTATCTTTTTGGACGCCAGAGAATTAGCAGAGTATAAAGTAAGTCATATCAAAGATGCAATTCATATTGGATATGATAACTTTAAACTGAAATCAGTTTCAAAACTGGACAAAAATGCTACAATAGTTGTCTATTGTTCTGTAGGTTACCGAAGCGGAAAAATTGGTAAAAAACTAAGAGAAGCAGGATTTACAAGTGTTTTTAATTTATGGGGAGGATTATTTGATTGGGCAAATAATGGAAATCCTATCTATTCAGAGAAAGGAAAAGTAAAAAAAGTCCATCCTTACAACACTAAATGGGGAAAATGGCTTAAACCAGAACTCAGAAGCAAATTGGACTAATGGCTAAAAAACTCCTTATTATTTTCACCAAAAACCCAGAAATGGGAAAAGGTAAATCTCGACTTGCAGCTACCATTGGCAAAGAGAAAGCACTTATCATTTTTAAAGAACTCATTAAACACACGGTTTCAATCACAAAAGATCTGGACTGCGACAAACTCGTTATGTTTTCAGATTATTTGGGAGACAATGAGTATTTCGATGATTCTATTTATCAGAAAGGATTGCAAGAAGGAAACGACCTCGGAGATAGAATGAGAAATGCTTTTAACCAAGCTTTTGACAAAGGTTACGAGCAGGTAATGATGATTGGGAGCGATTGCTATCAATTAACTCAAAACGAACTCCAAAAAGGGTTTAAAATCTTAGATTCCAATGATTTTGTATTTGGTCCAGCTGAGGACGGTGGATATTATTTAATTGGAACTCGAACAAGTTTCACCAAAGTATTTGACAACAAAACTTGGAGTACAGCCACAGTGTTATATGAAGCAATTCGAGATGTGGAAGGAGCTGACTTAACTTTTGATACTTTAGCTACTCTGTCTGATGTAGATTATGAAGAGGATTTGGGTGAGTTGAAGAAATTTATTGATTGAAAAACAGTTAAATAAAATGTGAAAAAATACATCCCTGAAATATTATTCCTTTTTCTAATAGGATTCATTTTATACAAAGTGTTATTCTTCATATTGAACATTGGATATTCGGATGATTATTCAGTTTCGCAACCCAAACAACAAGCATCATATACTTACACTTCTGATATTAA